>CAISZN010000674.1 GCA_903889985.1 uncultured Hyphomicrobiales bacterium
CGGTGAAGGAATACATGCGCACGGCCATGCAGATGGACATCCAGGGCGCGGTGGACTTTGCCCGCAACCTCCATGCGACGATCAACTCGTCGTCGGAGATGAAGCGCAAGCACTGAGGCCCGGCTATCTTACCCTCCCCTTGACGGGGAGGGTCGACGCACGAAGTGCGGCGGGGTGGGGTGGGGCTGCGATTTCTTCTCGGAATTGGTGAAAGCCGCAGTGTGAGTCCCACGCGCGCGCTGATCGCGCGCGACCCCCACCCCGTCATCGCTTTGCGATGCCGACCCTCCCCGCAAGGGGGAGGGTGACGTCGCAGAGATTGGAAGCCCCGGCTCCAGCGTGTATTCAGGGCCGCAAGCCGAGACGACGTGAGGAAACATGAGCAAGCGCTATCAGGTGGTCATCGTGGGCGGTGGCCCGGTGGGGGTGGGACTGGCCCTCACCCTGGCCCGGCGGGGCATCACCAGTGCGGTGGTGGAGCCGCGCAAGCTGCTCAGCCGCATCCCCAAGGGCCAGAACCTGACCCAGCGCACCCTCGAGCATTTCGACCGCTGGGGCCTGGCCGAGAAGCTGCGCGCTGCGCGCCTGATGCCCAAGGGCTACCCCATCGGGGAACTCACCGCCTGGGGCAACCTGATGAGCAAATACTGGCATGCGCCCGCCGGGCGCGAGCTGGTGCGCGAATTCTACTCGCAGGACAACGAGCGCCTGCCCCAGTACCAGCTCGAAGCCGTGCTGCGCGAGGAGATCGCGACCCTGCCGGCCGTCACGACCTATTTCGGCTGGAATGCCGGCAAGGTCACGCAGGACGCGTCAGGGGTGCGCGTGGAGATCAGCCAGGATGGCGGTGCCACGGACGTGCTGGAAGGCGACTATCTGGTGGGTTGCGATGGCGCCCATTCAGGCGTGCGCGAACAGGTCGGCATTGAGCGCTCCAAGCAGGACTACGAGCAGACCATGCTGCTCGCCGTGTTCCGCTCGCGCGATCTCGACGAGAAGCTGAAGCGCTTTCCCGAGCGCTCCACCTATCGTGTGCTGCGCCCCGAGCTCGATGGCTACTGGCAGTTCTTCGGCCGCATCGACGTGCCCGATGGCTGGTTCTTCCATGCGCCGGTACCGCCCGGCTCCAAAATTGAGACCTTCGATTCCCTCGCCCTCATCCGTCAGGCTGCGGGCTTCGACGTGGAATGCGAATTCGAGAACCTGTCATTCTGGCAGATGCGCGTGGCGGTGGCGACGAACTATCAGGTCGGCCGCGTCTTCATCGCGGGCGATGCCGCCCACAGCCATCCGCCCTACGGCGGCTTTGGCCTGAACAACGGGCTGGAGGACATCGTCAACCTGGGCTGGAAGCTGAGCGCCGTGTTGCAGGGCTGGGCGGGTGCGTCCCTGCTCGAAAGCTACAGCAACGAGCGCCGGCCTGTATTCTGGGAAACGGCGGATGATTTCATCACCTCGCGCATCAAGCGCGATGCGGCCTTCCTCCACCGCTACAATCCGGAGCGGGACGTGGCCGAATTCGAGGCCGCGTGGGAAGGGCGCGCGACCGACATCGGGTCGCGCTTCCAGCAATATGAGCCCAACTACGAGGGATCGCCGGTGGTTTTCGGATCGCCGGGCGGCGTGAACACGGCCCATGGCAAACATCAGGTCAAGGCACGGCCGGGACACCACCTCGCGCCGGTCGCCCTGAGCGATGGCAGCAACACCTTCCGGGCACTGGGCGACGGCTTCACCCTGCTCGCCTTTGATGCGCCTGCGGCTGCCGTCACGGCTTTCGAAAAAGCTGCCGCCGAGTTGCGCATTCCCCTCAAGGTCGTGCGCGATACGCGCAGCCATGGCCGCGAAGCCTATGAAGCGGGCCTGCTGCTGGTGCGTCCCGACCAATATGTGGTCTGGGCCGGCGATGAGACGCCCGCGGACGCTGGCGCGGTGTTGAAGCGGACCGTCGGCAAGGCGTGAGGCTCCACCCTCCCCCTTGATGGGGAGGGTCGACGTGCGAAGCACGGCGGGGTGGGCTGCGGCTGGGATTTCGTCTCGGGATCGACTGAAGCCACGCTGTCAATTTCACGCGCGCTGATCGCGCGCGACCCCCACCCCGGAAATGCTTTGCATTTCCGACCCTCCCCGCAAGGGGGAGGGTGATGGGCGTGGTCCTTTGCGCTTTCGTCCGGCGGGGTCCTGTAATATCAATGCCCCATCAATGACGTGCGGCTTCGGGCCGCCTGCCCCGCCATCCTTGGAGAGGAAACAGATGACCGCCACCGGCATGCTCGGACTTGAGTTCGATTTCGAGAAATATCGCCTGCGGCGGTTCGTCGATAAGCTCATCGAGATGGGCGAGGTCGAGATCCACGATGAGCCCGTTGCGCTGACGGGCCTTGCCCCCATCATCGAGCAGACCCGCAAGGCCGTGCTGTTCAGGCAGGCCGGCCCCGAGCGCTTCGAGATGATCGCCAAGGCCATGGCTGGCCGCAAGCGCCTGCTCGCCGCGCTCAACACGACGCCCGACAAGGCCTATGACACCCTGCTGAGCCGCATCGCGACTCCGCAAAAGTCCATCGAGGTGCCTTCGGACGAGGCGCCCGTGCATGCGATCAAGATCACCGGCAAGGATGTCGATCTCACCAAGCTGCCCTTCTATCCGCAGCATGAGTTCGACG
>CAISZN010000675.1 GCA_903889985.1 uncultured Hyphomicrobiales bacterium
AGGTGGGATCATTCCGGTCGGTGGGGCAATCGCCAATGCGGTCGCCAGCGCTCTCAAGAGCTTCAATGTGAAGCCCGATCATATGCCATTGAGCCCCTATCGAGTTTGGTCAATTCTCCAGGATGCCCAAACATAGGCACAGACGTAGCCGGGCAGCAGAGCTTCCCGGCTAGTCATTACCAGCCGAGAATGCCAGCCGTCCGATGCAACACGCTTATCGGAATCCGACTCGCATCGCTTACCATCCGCGACAGCTCCTCAGCAGGCTTGGGGCGAATCTCCAGAGATTGCTTTCTGCCTTCGGCAATCAATTCTGGATCTTTCATTGTTTCTGCAAAAGCCTCTGCAAGGATTTTGGCACGGTCAGCCGGCACATCAGGTGAGAGCCAGAAATTATACCCGATCGCAACCGGCAAGGTCACGAGCCGAGCAATCTGTAAGTCTTCGGGATTGGTGGCAAGATCCGTCAACAGGGGCACATCGGGCAGATCAGCTTCCTTCTCAGTGCCAACCTGCGCAAGAAGATTGATCTGCTTTTTTTTAAGCCAATCAGGCCGTGTGCTCACAAGGCTTGAATAGGCGCCGCCGCCACGGCCTTCCACTTCGCCGCGCTCAAGCGCGAGGTTGCTTTCATTGGTGCCAGCATAGCCATTTATAATCTTGAAGCGCGTTCCAGCGATCGCATTCAGGATGGCCGGATAGATATTAGCATCGGAGATGATACCGCTGCCGGCCATGGAGATCTCGCGGTTGCGCGCATCATCAATACTCCTGACGCCCGATGCAGACCAGACATAGACTGTGTTATTGGAAGAAGCCATCCTCCCAAGCCATTGAAACTTGGAGGCGTCATATTGCGCACCTTTGCCTCCGAGGAGTTGGAACATCGCGGCACCCTGATTGACTGCAGCGATGACCGTCCCGTCTTTCGGCGCAACAGAATATACATGATTGGCGGCCCGCACGCCTCCAGCGCCGTCCATATTCTGGACAACGACTGTTGGATGTCCTGGAATATGAGCGCCTAGAAATCGCGATAGCAGTCGCGCATACAGATCGTAACCGCCTCCAGCACCGAAACCAACGATAATTGATATGGTTTTGCCCGAATAGAACGGTACCACCTCTTGAGCTCTCGAGCCTGCAGCGAAAAGAGCCACCGTAAAAATTACAAAGAGCGATCGAGCATGCATCATCCAGTCACTCCAGATTTGCGCCGTGTTTTGATGTTCGATTTTCCGAACTAATGGGACCATTTCTTCAATTGCATTAAAAGAAGTCATGACTGACCACTTAATGTGCTTTTAAATCACTCCTTAAACGCTGGTTGACTCGTGTTTATTGCTGGTATCTCATGCCAATAGATTATCTCAGTCGATTGGGTTGTCCATGCATAAGTTCGCTGACGCGAAAACAAACATGCGGGCTGCACTCTTGTTAATTGTCGCCTCCGCTAGCTCGCCGTCATCGGCATCATCTGACGATGTTGCAGACTTTTATCGCGGAAAATTGATCACGATGATCGTCGGATACAGCTCAGGTGGCGGATATGATATCTATGCTCGCACGATTGCTCGCTACATAGGCGACTACATCCCCGGGCATCCCACCATCATCGTTCAGAATATGCCCGGCGCGGGAAGCATCGCGTCAGCAAACTATATCTATAACGTTGCGGCAAAAGACGGGACTGTGTTCGGCACGTTCGGTCGTGGCGTTCCAATGGAACCGCTGATCGGTATTGCCAAGACCCAATATGACGCCACAAAACTGACTTGGATCGGTTCCGCGGCGAATGAATTGAGCGTCTGTGCAGTGACGCAGAAGTCTTTGATCAAATCCTATGACGATATGTTCAAGTTAGAAGTTGCGGTTGGCGGCGAAGGTTCGGGCTCTGACCCCGACACCTATGCGATGATGATGAGAGGTGTTTTCGGCGCAAAGTTCAAGATCGTTACCGGTTATCCTGGCGGCAATGATATGACACTTGCTATAGAACGGGGTGAACTTGACGGTCGTTGCGGATGGTCTTGGGGATCGATTAGGGCAACTCGCCCTGACTGGGTCAGCGGTCCAAATCGGCTGAATGTCCTCCTGGCTATGACAACAGAGCGAAATGAAGATCTGCCAGATGTGCCCGCGGTGATTGAAAAGGCCAAATCAGAGCACGACAAGGATATAGTCCGGCTTATCGTAAGCAGGCAGACGCTTGCCAGGCCGTTCGCTGCACCACCAGGAATCCCGACAGTGCGTCGTAATGCCTTACGGGCGGCATTCGACGCGACGATGAAGGATCCACGCTATATCGCCGAGGCTAAAGCAGCATCTCTGGACGTAACGCCAGTGAGCGGTAGAGATGTTGAAGAGCTTATTCAGCGACTTTATGCGACACCGGCAGCGACAATCGCCCAGGCGAGGGCAGCAATTTCTGCTGGCAGTAGCGGCAACTGATACGAACGTGAACTCACGATTGCTGATTGGATATATGTTACTTCTCGCTGAATAGACTGGAGTTCCCGCCTATGAGCGCTCGATTTATCCGAACTTTCTTTGGCCTGGTTTTCTGCTTTTCGTTATATATGAGCTGCCCTATTCAGGCATCAACTGTCGAGGATTTTTATCGCGGGAAGACAATCGATCTCGTTATCGGCTATTCTCCCGGCGCCACATATGATCTTTATGCGCGCGTCGTAGGGCGTCATCTCGGCAAGTATATTCCGGGAAATCCACGCATCGTTCCGCGAAATCTTCCAGGCGCAGGGTCTCGGACCGCTGCCAGCTTCGTATATCAAATTGGCCCACAGGATGGCACAGTACTGGGGACGTCTGACCAGTCACTGGCTGTTGAACAAGCAATGGGCGATAAAAACTTGGCTTTTGATGTGACTAGGCTCGCATGGATTGGCAATCCCGTCGTCAGTAACAATACTACCGTGGCATGGTATACGTCAGGAATCCATACGATCGAGGATGCCAGGGCACGGGAAGTATCCGTCGGCGCGACAGGAGCGAGCACATCTTCTCAATATCCAACGGCCATGAATGCACTTCTCGGTACGAAATTCAAAATCATCCTCGGATACCCCGGCGCAAACGACATCAACCTGGCAATGGAGCGCGGTGAAGTCGCAGCAAAAGGCAGCGATAGTTGGGCTGCGTGGAAGGCTACAAGACCAGAATGGCTAGCGAACAAAATGATAAACATCATCGTGCAGATTGGCCTGTCCGCCAACCCGGAGATGCCAAGCGTACCTTTGCTCATGGACCTTGGAAAGACTGCGGAGGATCGTGACGTCTTAAAATTACTCTCAAGTTCAGTGGTTATAGGTCGGCCATTGTTTGCCGGGCCCCAGGTTCCAGGCGAACGTATTGCAGCCCTGCGCAATGCCTTTGATCTCACGATGCATGACGCTGAATTTCTGGCAGACGCTCGCGAGCTGAAACTCGACCTCTCCCCTGTCTCTGGGCAGGACGTTCAAAATCTGATTTCAGAAATTGTTGGAACGTCGCCGAAGATATCGCAGCGTCTAAAAGAGATCATCGGGAACTCTGAATGAAGCATCTTGCTGTTTTCCAGAATCGATACAAAAAATCGTAATTCCCGACAATCAAGTGAACATGATTGAGGAAACCATATGGCATATTTTCTTGTTGTTTTTGTAGTATCTCGCAGTTAAGCGCACACTTTTGTATGCGAAGTGTTTTTAAGCCATTTATCAAAACGGGATCTGCGGAAGATTCAGCCTAAATCCGTTTGTTTAATAGCTCTTTCACTCGCTGCGGCGTGAGCGGAAGCTGGGTAACGGCCCCCTGCATCTGAAGCGCATCCTCTAGCGCGGAAGCTATCGCTGCACCAACAGGTGCAATGCCGCTCTCACCTGCACCCTTGATTCCCAATGGGTTGCGCGGCGATGGTGCATCCTCAGTCAACAAGATATCAACCGGAGGCATTTCATTTATGGTGGGCATAAGATAGTCGGCCAGCGTCACGCATAAGGGTTCCCCTCGTGCGTCATAGAGAAACTCTTCGTAAAGGGCTCCACCCAAACCCTGCGCAAAACCACCAAGGATCTGTCCACGGACGAGCATGGGGTTGATTGCACGCCCTATATCATAGGCAATCAGGTACTTCTCAACCGTGACATGACCCGTTTCCTTGTCAACTTTGACCAAGGCAAATTGGTTTCCATAAGGATAGACTTGATGGTCAGTATTGAACCAGCCGTCTGCACTCAGACCTGGCGCGCGCGTACCTCTGGTCTTTGCGGCCGGACGAAGAGCCTGAGCCACTTGCGCCAGGGTCATTGAAGGACCGACTGGCACGTCCTTGCGCCGGATCTGCCCATCAAAAATGTCTAGGGCGGTGATCGGTACCTGAAGAAGCTCGCTAGCCATGTCCAGCGCTTTTTCACGCACATTTGCCGCGGCTACCGCAACGGCATTGGCAGTCATGACGGTAGCTCTGGACGCATGCGCCCCGATCCCGAATTCAGTCCGATCAGTTCGACCATGAACAACGCGAACCTTTGTGTATTCACAACCCAGAACCTCGGCACAAACCTGTGCCATAACGGTTTCGAAGCCTTGACCCACAGAGGCTCCACCTGTGATCACCTCAACAATTCCATCAGCGTCGACATTCACATGCGCGCCATCACTGGGCCCCAGGCCGCTTTTTTCAACAAAGAGAGCGAAACCTGCACCAACAATCTCACCTTGTGCACGGCGTCTAACAAGGTCTTGTTGCAGCTCATCCCAATTGAAAACTTTAAGAGCTCTCTCGAGAAGGCCTTCATAATCGCCTGAGTCATAGGAGACGTCGTCCTCAAGCACACTCAGCTCTCGCGCATAGGGCATTTCTTCCTTCTTGATAAGATTCACGCGTCGAACGTCAACTCGCGAAATACCGAGCCGATGGGCAACCACGTCAAGCAGTCGTTCCCGAACAAAGTTTGTTTCATATCTGCCGGGAGCGCGATAGGTCGCCGCAGGCGTCTTGTTCGTCAGGCGATAGTGGCCGACGGCAGCATATGCTTCCACCTTGTAGGGACCTGGCAGAATGCCACAAGTCGTCTCCGCCACTCTCATCGCATGGGTACGCGGATATCCACCCTGATCATGATAGAATACGTTACTGAGTGCTAGTAATCGCCCATCACTTGCGACTGCCGCCTTGACGATATGACGTTGCTGTCGAGACTGATTGGCAGCCATCAGATGCTCTCGCCGATCCTCGATCCACTTGATCGGACGACCGAGTCGAAGCGCAGCCACAAGAACCAGAATGTCTTCCGGATAGATCTCACCACGGATCCCGAACCCGCCACCGACATGATATTCGAAGAGATGCGTAGTGCTTGTGGATCGCCCCAACATCCGGGCAAGCGACTCGCGGTTCTTGTGCGGAACTTTCGCCGCACCGTGGAGTTCGAGCACATCGCGCGCGGCATCATAATGGCCAATGGCACCCCTCGTCTCCAAGGGGACGCCAGCATGCCGGCCGATCGAGAGATCAAGTTCAATCACTGCATGGGCCCTGGCAAAGGCACCTTCGACATCGCCAAACCCTTGCCGGACGATAGCAGCTTCCGTGGATAAGCCCGGCGCGAATTCGCCCGGCGTCGCATCCGCATGAGTGATTGGATCGAGCTCCTCAATATTGAGGATCACAAGATCCGCTGCATCTTCCGCGATATAAGCATCTGCGGCAAAGACCACTGCAACGGGTTCGCCAATGTAACGAACAAATTCTTTGGCAAGGGCTGGCTGACGGTAGGGTTCAAGCTTCTCGATCCGCCCCTCGCGATAATCAATGGGGCCAATGTCCGGGATATCCTTCGCAGTCCAGACGGCCTGAACTCCGCGAAGCTTCAGTGCCTCAAGTGGATCGACACCGAGCAACCGACCGTGTGCGATGGGGGATCTGACAACCCGCATGTGAAGCTGGTGTGGAAAGTTGACATCCGCGATGAACCGCCCCCTGCCGCGCACAAGTGGCGGATCCTCCAAGCGCTGGAGACTTTCTCCGATGACGGTTTTTTGCACCATCGTCATGTCACGGCCCCAATTCGCAGCTGAGCAGCACGAACGGCCTGCAGGATCGTTTCATAGCCGGTGCAGCGACAAAGATTGGATGATAGTACGTCTCGCAATGCCGATTCATCCATTGCAGGATTCACCTTGAGAGCAGCCAACGCAAGCATCAGAAAGCCAGGTGTGCAAAAACCACATTGCAAGGCATGATGGCGCATGAACTCTTCCTGCAGCGCATGCAAATGCCCTTCAGCATCGAGCGATTCAACGGTCCGAATGTCTCTCCCTTCCGCCTGAACAGCGAACATCAGGCAAGAGCGCACCGCTTGATTGTCGACGAGGATCGTGCAGGCCCCACAGACACCATGTTCGCAACCGATATGAGTTCCAGTGAGGCCACAATCGTCACGGATCACATCGACAAGCGTTCGCCGCGCCTCGACATCAACCTCGTAGGTCGCGCCATTGACCAGAAGGGCGATGGGAATGCGAATCACCTGGAGGCCTCCTCAAGTGCCCGCTGGGTCAGGGCTTGGGTCAAGTCTCGCCGATACCGGGCAGTTGTTCCTGGTCCTTCCATAGGCTGCAGCTCTTGGGCAACCTCTTGCGACGCCCTGACGAAGAGGTCGGAAGAAGGCTTAGCGCCCGAAAGAATCCTTTCAGCTGAAACAAAGCGGCGGGGCCTATCCTCCGCGCCGCCTACCGCGACGCAAGGTTCTCGGATCAGGCCATGGTCGAGCCAAAAGGTCGTGAGCACCATCGACAAGGCGAAATCCCCGCGACGTCGCGAAAATTCCTGAAAGCCAAACCGCGTTGCAGGACGAAGGAGCGGCAGTCGCACCTCCTTCAGCAACTCGTTTGGCCTTAACACGGTTGACATGGCACCTTCAAAAAACTCAGTTGCCGCAACTTCCCGCACACCGTTCGCGCTCGTCAATACCATTCGACCGCCAAGCGCGACGCAGACAAGGCACCATTCGGATGCTGGGTCAGCATGCGACACACTTCCGCAGAAAGTCCCACGCGTGCGGATGGGAAAATGTGCAATCGAGGGCAGGACGTGAGCGAGAAGATCACCTGTGACCCCCGCACCTTCAATACTTTCCAGAGCGTCGTGCCGCACAAGCGCACCAATTCTCAGATCGATTCCATCAGATTGGAGTAACTTAAGCTCGTCCACGGCATTGATGTCGACCAAATGCCCCGGGCGGGCGAGTCGAAAGGCCATCATCGGAACGAGGCTCTGACCGCCAGCGAGGATACGCACGTCCTGATCTACCAGCTCGGCGAGCGTTCGCGTGATCTCAGCAATGGAGTCTGGCCGGTGATACGTGAATGAGACTGGCTTCAATCTGGCCTCGCATTCGATTGGGGCGAGCCATAGCCTCGTACGTCTGCCATCACCTGTCAAACACATTGACGACCACAGCAACTAAACTCATATTTCCAGAAGGCAAATCCAAGCACTTGAGGCGATCCTTGGTATCCACGCTCCCAAACGCTGTTGCGCCCCCATGTCGCAAGCTACACCGTCGATCCGTCAGGACTGTTGCATACGTTCGGCCGTGCACAACCTGCCCGCCTATCGAAGTAGTGTCCATAGAGTTTCTGATTGGTCAGCTGATGTAAAATTGCGCACTAGGGTGATCTTTAAGCAGAAAGGCACAAATGGGTGGGCGATATGAAAAAGATGCATTTGGGCTTGTCGATGCGGGGGATCGGATATCATCCGAGCGGATGGAGAGATCCACGCATACAAGTCGACGGTGCGATCGATATTCGTCACATGACCGAAGTGGCGAAACTTTCAGAAAAGGCCCTGTTGGATTTCGTCTTTCTGGCTGATCAAAGTGCCCTGAATTTCAACAACGAGCCAGAAGGTGCCTTTGGCCGAAACCAGGAAGGATGTTGCGAGTTTGAACCGATCACTCTTCTTGCGGCGTTAAGTCAGGCCACGACGCATATCGGCCTAATTGCAACAGCTTCGACGACGTTCCATCAACCGTATCAGCTTGCGCGGCAATTCCTTTCGCTTGATCACCTCAGCGGCGGCCGCGCTGGCTGGAACGTGGTTACGTCATCGCGAAATGCCGAGGCGCAAAACTTCGGATCTGAGCAGATCATCGCCAAGAACGAGCGCTATGCGCGGGCCAAGGAGGCTGTCGAGGTCGCATTTGGGCTTTGGGATTGCTGGGAACAGGATGCTTTTATCCGTGATTCCCAGCGAGGTCTTTTCTTCGATCCCGAGAGGCTGCATCGGCTCGACCATAGGGGCGCATATTTCAAGGTTCGCGGTCCGCTCACGATGCCACGCTCTCCACAGGGCCGCCCAGTCATCGCCCAGGCTGGAGCCTCCGCAGAGGGGACTGACTTTGCAGCCTCTGTTGCCGACATTATTTACGCAGTGCAAACGACATTCGACGAGGCTCATCGGTTCTATCGGATCACCAAGGAGCGCATTATATCCAAGGGGCGAAGTCCCGATGACGTCAAGATCCTTCCTGGCATGCTCCCGGTCATTGGCAGCACCGAGGAAGAGGCCCGGCGCAATTATCAGAAATTGCTCTCCTACCTGGACCCGATTCTCGGACTTGAAAGACTGTCTCGCTTTTTTGGAGACCTGACAGGCCATGATCTCGATGGTCCACTTCCTGATCTGCGAACCGATGTCAATCTCGTCAGTCGCGCGAGCCTGAATCTTCGGCTTGCCCGTGAGCAAAATTGGTCAATACGCAAACTCTATGAGGAAACAATCATCAGCCACGGGCATCATGTTTGCATAGGCACGCCGCAGATGATTGCTGATGAGATGCAGCACTGGATCGAACACGGGGCTGCGGACGGATTCAATATCGTGCCGGCCCTTTTGCCCCAATCGCTTTCAGATTTTGCAGACCAGGTTGTTCCTGAACTTCAGCGAAGAGGACTGTTTCGAAAAGAGTACGAATCATCGACGCTGCGAGGTCACCTCGAACTGAGTGAGCCACGTCCCCGCACCCCCTAACCGGAGCCCCGATCATGATACGCGATGCCATCTTAGCTTTTGGAGTTTTGGCGGCAATCGCTTCCCCCGGCCCCTCCCCTGCAAAGGCACAGTTCTACGATAAAAAGACCCTCACGATGGTCGTAAATTACGCCAGCGGCGGCAATGCCGATCTATCGGCACGTATCTTTCAAACACATCTTCGTTCCTACTTACCTGTGTCGACGATCCTAATTCAAAACATGCCTGGCGCCGGTGGAGCCTTGGCGATGAACTCGCTTGGGCTCGGGATTGGCTCATTCAAGCCAGATGGCCTTTCAATAGGCTTTTTTGGACTGAACCCTCCCGTCGAGATCGCTGGCGATCCTGGCCATAAGGTTAGCCTTGACGATTTCGAGTTTATAGGTGCTGTCCGGGACTGGAACGTCGCATTTGTTCGAAGGGACGCCATACCGGGGATCACTCGGCCGGAAGAGGTCATGAAGGCAAAGGAACTCTTTATCGGCGGATATTCGCGCTCGAATGCAAACGACGTCCGTTCGCAGTTGTCGCTGAAAGTGCTTGGTGTTCCCTACAAACTCATCACCGGGTTCCCGGGAACAGCGGATTTGAACAAGGCACTGCTGCAAGGCGAGATCAACTTCGCAAACTCCGCTCTTCCTGGATATATGCGACAGACCCTGCCCCAGGTCATTTCAACGGGCATCGGATTGCCGCTCTATTATTTCCCAGTCACAGCGACCGATGGCAAACTAGGGAAAGTCGGCTCCCTGGAACGCATGGGGATTCCGAGCTTTTCAGAGGTCTATGAGCGTGTCCACGGCGTTCCACCTTCAGGTCCTGATTTCGAAGCGCTTTTGCTGATGTGCGATCTTGATTCAGCTATGCATGGCGTGATTGTTGCGCCAAAGAAAGCCCCCAAAGCAGCTATAGACGAGCTGCGCGCCGCCTTTGGAAATCTCTATACGGATCAGGCATTCCAGGACGAATATGAACACGCGACAGGTGAGAAGCCGGAACTTGTCAGCTACACTGAACTGGAACCGCTTCTGAAGCGCTTCAAGTCTGTTCCCGAGGAAATGAAAACTGTCTTCCGACAGATGATCCAAGAGTGATCTTCTGGTCGTCAAAATGATATCCGGGTTGTCATGCAACTCAAGGACGTAGCGCTCCTGACCTAGCCAATCATGGCTGCACTATTGATCGCGCAGGGACATTGGTGATCGCCTAGAACAATCGTTAGCGCCGGAGCATAACTGTGCCATGAGGTCATACAATGCAATTTTGTTGGATTTTTCAACCAACCTGCACTCAATGACTTGTTTCAATGTTTGAATTTTTGCGAGATCGACTGCAGGTTTCAAAGAAACATCCGGTTAGACTTGGTTCGTCTGCCTGCCGACCTCCTTTTTCGATGGAAAACTTCCTTATGCTTATACGGCCCTCGACTATGGCCCGAAGCCTGCATAGGGTCGGAGGGCATATCGCCGGTCCGATAAGAGGGTTGGATGAAAAGACTCCTTTCTGCATTGGCCTCAGGTCTTTGGCTTTTATCAAGTTTGGGAGCAGGAGCGCAGTCGTTCCCCGATCGGCCGATTCATCTGATCATTCCCTATTCTCCAGGAGGAATTGTCGATTTCGCCGGACGCATGCTTGCAAATAAGCTGGGTGAGCAACTGCATCAGACGGTTGTTCCAGACAATCGTCCTGGAGCCGGCGGCATATCTGGAACCGACGTGGTGGCTCGAGCGGCAGCTGATGGCTACACGCTTTTGATCATGGATCCGGCGATCGTCATCAATCCAACACTGCAAGCCTCCATACCCTATAACCTTTTCAAGCAATTGCGTGCGCTTTCAATTGTTAGCTCTTCTCCTGAAGTTTTGGTCGTGTCGCCGGAGCTCCCGATACAAAGCTTGGGAGATCTGCTTGTCTATGCGCGGAAAAATCCAAACGCTCTCAATTTCGCATCTGCAGGCATTGGGACGACGCCGCATTTGGCCGGCGAGCTGTTGAAACTCAAGGCGTCAGTCGAGGCGACCCATGTCCCCTATCGCAGTATTGGAGAATCCTACCCAGATCTCATCTCCAATAAAGTCCAGTTTGCATTTTCAAGTATCGCGGGGGCATTGCCATTCACGGCCTCTAAGCAGGTACGCCCGATTGCCACGACGGGTTCGAAGCGCACGGAGGTTTATCCAGATGTTCCGACAGTCAAGGAGGCAGGCATTGCAGATTTTGAAATAGATCTTTGGTTGGGTGTTTTTGCTCCAGCAGATATTCCGCAAGATATTGCATTGCGCCTTAACAAGGCGCTTTCTGCAGCTCTAAAGGACGAAGATCTCAGGAAGGCATTTGCCAAGACGGGCATTGAGCCACGCGGCACGTCTCTCGATGACGCATCTGCAATCATCACAAGTGAATTTGAGAAATGGAAAAGTGTCATCGAATTGGCTCGGATAAAGGAAAAATAGGCAGGGTAATTTTCTTTTTGCGAAAGCGAGAGACTGAAATGCGGTTCAATCAGATTATTCGTTATGGCGTCGGCGTTATTGCCGCATGCTTCTTGACTACCGCAACCTACGCGATGGATTCCTTAAAACTCGCGGTCGGGGCCCCTGGAAACTGGGATACCTGCGTCGCCGAAATTGGCAAGCGCGCCGGCATTTTCGACAAGTACGGCATCAGTCTCGAAATGCTTTTTACCAACGGCGGTGGTGAGACGATGCAGGCCGTAATTTCGGGTAGCGTCGACATAGGCATCGGCGCTGGCACTGCTGCTGCCATGGCTGCTTATGTGAAGGGTGCACCGGTTCGCATTCTTCTCGCTGGAACAACAGGCACTAACGACTTGTTCTGGTATGTCCCAGCGAATTCGCCGATCAAGGCTTTTTCCGATACAAACGCTAGGACAGTGGCCTATTCGACAAACGGTGCTTCGACCCACACGACATTGTTGGCTCTGATCGACACTTTTAAGACATCTGCCAAGCCGACCGGCACCGGAGCGGCAGCGGTTACTCTGACGCAGGCAATGACCGGACAGGTTGATGTGGGATGGGCTTCGCCACCATTTGGGCTCAAGCAAATCAGGTCAGGTGAAATTCGTGTCATCGCGCGCGGCAGCGATGCTCCATCCACACGCGATCAGACCGTGCGCGTTCATATTGTGAATGCACAGGCGCTCACGAACAGAAAAGACGTCTTTGAGCGCTTTGCGAGAGCTTATCGTGAAAGTCTCGCTTTTTTATATGACACGCCAGATGGGCTGAGGCTTTACTCAGAGTATGCGCAGATTGACCTCGATCTCGCAGCCAAAATCCGGGACGATTTCATGCAAAAAGCCGCACTGAACCCAGACAGGGTTTCAGGGATAGATGCCATCACAAAGGACGCAATCGGATTTAAGGTGCTGCAAAAGCCCCTTACTGATGCTGAGTTGAACGATCTTATCCAAATTCCGGCACCTTAACGAAAAGAACAAAATATCCACAAACTCCATCGAACGACCCAGCGGGCGTGACTCAAAAAAGGCTCGCGGCGCCACAACGGCGGGGGACGGCTATAGACCTTGATGTCCTCAAATTTCCAGTGATTTTGAATCAGGCTGGTGATGGTAGCAGTCGAGGGACCCGCTACGACAACTTCAAATATCTCAACTATTTTTGGTCTTAGTCCCTCTTTCAGAACCCTGTGTGTTCTGTGTCTGTGACACTAGAAGACCAATACGGTGTGGTCGCCCCTCATGCTCAGGTGGAACTGACAGGAGAGCAATCGATGAATCCTGAGCGCGGCATGACTTCAGTCTCCAGACGAGTCTGCAATCAACCGATCCATGCCACGAACTTTTCTTTCCGGGCCAACGATCGATAATGATCGAACAATCAATTTGTCTTGTTCAGCGGAGATGAAAGTAAGATCATAATGCTGAATTGAACGACAATCGGACAATGAGTTATCGAACCTCCCCAATGACAGGACTCTGATGCTCATAAATTGAGAAAATCAGCTAGAGGCCCTTGGCAATAAATCCGCGGCGGAATACCATTTCTTTCGAAGAGCCTAGTTGAATAGGGCAGCCACTAACTAGTAGCCTTGCTTGACAATTTTGCTGTGGCATTTCGAGCGGGCGAGGCGATATTGTTCAAAGAGGAGCATTCCGTTTCTGGCCAATTTCCCCATCGTTGATTTCCCTTCTCAAGATAGAACTTGGAGACTCGGGCATGAAGGCTGTCATCGGAGCTTCGTTGGTTTTTCTTGGCGCCGCCAGCGCCACCAGGGCGGATCCTGTCAGCGATTTCTATGCGGGCAAGTCGATCAATCTATTCATCGGGTACAGTGCTGGCGGGGGTTACGATTTATATGCTCGCCTTCTCGCTCGACATCTTGGCAAGAATATTCCTGGTAAGCCGAACGTTGTCCCGCAGAACATGCCGGGGGCCGGAAGCCTGAAAGTTGCAAACTATATCTATTCAGTTGCAGCGCGAGATGGGACAGCTATCGGAACCTTCGCTCGGGGCATGCCCTTCTACCCGCTGTTGTTTGCCCCAGAATTTGATGGAACAAAGCTGGGGTATCTTGGCTCCATTACGTCTGACACCAGCGTATGCATCACCTGGAATAATTCCAGGATCCGGACCTGGGACGACCTCATGTCAAAGCCCTCTGTGTTTGGAGGAGAAGGCAAGGGATCTGATCCGGACATGTTCGCCACGTTGGTGCGAGAGACCTTCAAGGCGAATCTCAAGCTGGTCAGCGGATATCCGGGAACCGCGGATATCACCCTGGCCATGGAGCGCGGCGAGGTGGACGGCCTTTGCGGGATTTCGCTCTCCACCATCCGAGCAGCCCATGGCGACTGGCTGACCCAGAAGAAGATCAACATCGTCGTGCAGGCTGCCACGAAGGCAGACCCGGACATTCCAGACACGCCGGTCATGCTGGACCTCGCGAAGACGCCAACCCAGAAGCAGATCGTTAATCTGGCCGTGTCGCCGCAGGCCATGGCACGTCCTTTCATAACGCCGCCGGACATCCCAGCCGAACGTCTGAAGGCCCTGCAGGAAGCCTTCGACAGGACGATGAAGGATCCAGAATTCATCGCGGACGCACGACAATCCCAGCTGGACGTGAACCCCATGACGGGGCGCGAGATCACGCAAATGGTGCTAGAACTCTATAAGTCACCCGCAGAGGTGGTGCGGGCAACCGCGAGCGCAGTGGGTGCGAAATAGATTGAAGCTGCAATGAAAGCGCCACCTTTCGAATACCATCGGCCTCAAAACCTGACGGATGCCCTCAAACTCCTGGGCGGAACTGACGTGCGCGTGTTGGCCGGCGGGCAATCACTGGTTCCCATGCTCAATTTCCGGCTGCTGGCGCCGGCTGCGCTCGTTGACATCAACGGGCTCGAGGAGTTGCAGGGGATCTCAACGTCCGATGGTCGCCTGTCCTTCGGCGCCATGGTGCGCCAGAGGGACATTGAGCGCCATGAAGGGCTGGCAGCCGTCGCGCCGATTTTCGGCGAGGCTGTCCGCGAAATCGGCCACCGACAGACACGAAACAGAGGGACAATCGGCGGCAGCCTTTGCCATCTCGACCCCTCTGCAGAACTCCCAATGCTCTTTGTTCTGCATGATGCCTCGTTGACAATCCAGTCGATGGCCGGAACCCGCAGGGTTCATATACGCGACTTTATTCAAGGTGCGATGTCGCCCGCACTGGAGACCGGCGAAATCCTGACCCGTCTTGAGATGGATGCCTGGCCGCAGGGCCACGGCTACGCCTTCCTGGAACACGCGAGGCGCGCTGGTGATTTCGCGATGTCCTCAGCCGCCTGCCTGTTGACCTTCGATGCACAGGGCGTCGTAACGCGTGCCTCGGTTTGTGTCGGCGGACTAGGGGAGCGCCCTGTGCGGCTTGATGGGGCTGAAAGCTTGCTGACCGGCAAGATGCCCGGCCTGCCGCTCTTCGCGCAGGTGGCAGACGAGATTTCGGGTTTACCTGCGGACGGAAGCATTCACGCAAGCGCGTCTTTCAAACGCCAGATCGCCAGGACACTTTTGCAGCGCGCCCTCATCCGCGCCAGCGAGCGCGCCGGCTTCGCAGTGGTGACATCATGAAGCAGGACCTGACACTCACGGTGAACGGCGTCAGCCATGCCAGGGCAGTGGAGCCGCGCGTGAACCTCGGCGATTTCCTGCGCCATGATCTTGGCCTCACGGGAACGCATCTGGG
>CAISZN010000676.1 GCA_903889985.1 uncultured Hyphomicrobiales bacterium
GAGGCCGGCGCGGTGAAGGCTGCCGTACTGGTGATCCATGGTGCGGATGATCCCATCGCGCCCAAGGGTGACCGCGATTTCCTTGAGGACGAGATGCGAAAGGCCGGCGCCCACTGGACCATTCTGGCCATGGGCGGTGTGTTCCACAGCTTCACGGATCCGTCGGCCAACCGCCCGCCGAGCTCGCAGTTCTCGGCCCATGCCTGCCGCTACGGCTATTCGCTGGCCCATTCCTTCATCGCGGATGCGATGGCCGGCAAGCTCTGAAAATCAGCCGCGCTTGTCGTCCACAATGGCAAGCGCGGCCTTGAAGGCCGCCGCGATGTCGAGGGCGGAGGTGTCGAGCACCACCGCATCCTGCGCAATCACCAGCGGTGCCGAGGAGCGCGAGGAATCGCGCTCGTCGCGCTTGCGAATATCCTCCAGCACAGCTGCATAATCGACCTTCTCGCCGCGGCCTGCGAGTTCCAGCGCACGACGGTTGGCGCGCGTCTCAGGCGAGGCGGTGACGAAGATCTTCGCCTGCGCATTTGGGCAGATCACCGTGCCGATGTCGCGCCCGTCAAGCACCGCGCCACCGGGGCGGGCGGCAAAGGTCTGCTGCATCTCCAGCAGCGCCTTGCGCACGGCGGGGATGGCGGCGACCACCGAGGCCGCCTCGCCCATCTCACGTCCGCGCAGCTTGTCCTCATCGAAATCGGTCAGGGCGAGGCCCCGCGCAGCGGCCTCAGCACGCACGGAATCGTCGAGGCGTTCGCCAGCATCGATCAGCGCGCGCGCGGTGGCGCGATAGAGCAGCCCGGTGTCGAGATGCGGCAGGCCAAAATGCGCAGCGAGCCTGCGCGCCAGAGTGCCCTTGCCGGAGGCCGCCGGCCCGTCGATTGCGATGATCATGGTTCGCCTAGCCGAAGGTGGCGCCGAGCTGCTGCATGGCGGGCCTGAAGGTCGGGAAGCTCGTGGCGATCATCGATTCATCGTCAATCGTCACCGGCTGCTCCGAGGCAAGACCCATGACGAGGAAGCTCATGGCGATGCGGTGATCGAGGTGGGTCGCGACCGTGCCGCCGCCCCGCACCTGCCCATGGCCCTCGACGATCAGGTCATCGCCTTCGATGGAACAGGCCACGCCCGTCGCCTTCAGCCCGTCGGCGACGGCAGCGAGGCGGTCGCTCTCCTTGACGCGCAGCTCGGAGAGGCCGCGCATGCGCGTCTGGCCCTGGGCAAAGCCCGCAGCCACCGCAAGGACCGGATATTCATCGATCATGGCCGGAGCGCGGGAGGCAGGCACGTCGACGCCCTTGAGGGCCCCCTGGCGCACGCGCAGGTCGGCGACATCCTCGCCGCCCTCGATGCGCTTGTTCAGGATTTCGATATTGGCCCCCATCTCCAGCAGCGTGTCGAGCAGGCCGACGCGCAGCGGGTTCATCATCATGCCCTCGATGACGATGTCGGAGCCCGGAACGATGAGTGCCGCCACCAGCGCGAAGGCCGCCGAGGAGGGATCCGCCGGCACGATGATCGGGCGGGGCGTCAGCTTGGGCCGGCCTTCCAGCGTGATCTTGCGGCCATGCTCGCCATAGGGCTCGCTGGTGATCGTGGCGCCGAAGTAGGCGAGCATCTTCTCGGTATGGTCGCGCGAGGCCTCGGTCTCGATGACCGTGGTGCGGCCGGGCGAATTGAGCCCGGCGAGCAGGACTGCCGATTTGAGCTGGGCTGAGGGCACCGGCGTCTTGTACTCGATGGGGGTCGGCTCGCCCGTGCCCTTCAGGGTGACCGGCACGCGGCCGCCCTCGGCCTCCTTCACCACTTCGGCACCCATCAGCACCAGCGGGTCGAGAATGCGACGCATGGGCCGCTTGCGCAGGGACGCATCGCCATCGAAGGTGGCGGTGATGGCATGGCCGCCGACAATGCCCATCATCAGGCGCGTGCCCGTGCCCGCATTGCCGAAATCAAGGACCTCTTTCGGCTCGGCAAGCGTGCCAAGGCCCCGGCCCTGAACCTTCCAGCTCCCCGGTCCCAGTCGCTCCACATGGGCCCCCAGCGCCCGGCAGCCTTCGGCCGTGCGCAGGACGTCGTCGCCCTCCAGCAGGCCCTCGATGCTGGTCTCGCCAATGGCCAGCAGGCCCATCAGCAGGGAGCGATGGGAGATCGACTTGTCCCCCGGCGGGCGCAGCCGGCCCTTCAGGGCGGCGCTGCGGCGGGCGGTGAGAGGACTGGCGGCCCCGTGGCCGTGGCTGGAAGGGGTGATCGCGGACACGGAAATCCTCGGAGGCTGGGGTGTTACGGCGGCTGGCGAGGCTCGTACCATGACGGCCCCTGCGGTGTCATCCGATCCACAGTGTGCCCCTGAGGCCGCAGGAGCCGAAAAGCTCAAACTTCCCATTTGACAGGCGACGCTGGCCCGACTAACCCCAGCGCCCGAAGCTTTCATTTTCAATACGCGGACGTGCGGGGTCCCTCCCGACCAATGCGCGACGCGCCAGGGGCAGCGAACAGTGGCGAAACCCGACCTCGGCATAAAGCGCCAGTGCCAGAATTGCGGCGCGAAATTCTTCGATCTCGGGCGTAGCCCGATCCTCTGCCCCAAGTGCGGCACGACGTTCCAGGCTGCGGCCGTGAGCCGTGCAGCGCCGCGCAATGTCGTGGCGGACGACGAGGCCGATACCGAAAATCCAAATGTCGAGCTGGTCTCGCTCGAGGATGCTGATGCGGTCGAGGACAAGGCTGTGGCCGTGGCTGATGACGACATCGAGATCGAGGATGACGATTCGGCTGACGAAACCTTCCTCGAAGAGGAAGAGGGTGATGCCGATGATGTCACCGCGCTGATCGATGGTGACATCGAGGACGACGAGGAAGCCTGAGTGCCCGAACTGCGGGCCGAATTGGAACTTCACGATTTTTCATTCGTGACGGGCTTGTGAAGCCGATGGGTTCCAGTTATACAGCCGCGCATTCCGGCGCTTGTCGGAATGCCAAGCGGTCCTTCCCAAGGGATCGCAAATATCTCCGGTTTCGGCCGGAAAAAGTGGGGCCATAGCTCAGTTGGGAGAGCGCTTCAATGGCATTGAAGAGGTCGTCGGTTCGATTCCGTCTGGCTCCACCAAATCTATCCCGTCGACATAGCGCGATAAGGCACGGCCTTCGTACTCAGGCCATTCAGGCTTGAGAGCTTGTTTGCATTTTGCGACCGGAACTGCTCCGTCGTTCTGAATGGTTCCTCGTTCAGGACGGCCATCATTGAGCCGCAGGAGTCTTCCGCGCAAGCACGCGCGACATTCCTGAACAGCTGATCGCTCCGGCTGTGCCCGATCAGCTCGCCAGCCTCTGCTGCCAGGCTGGCCTGACCGCCTTGTCAATTCGCGGAAATCAAGCCAGATTTGCCTTTGAACCGGCGTCAGCTTTGGGGTTGCCCGGCGTGCTCGTTTGACAGGGTGACTAATATGTCTGACCTGGAATCGGCCCATGCGCATACGTCCGAAGGAGGCTGCTGTGGTCCCGAAGTATGGGTGCCTCTCGTCGGCTTGCTGAGAACTGTTATCGAAGATTACGGTCGATTGCCTGCCCACAAGAAGGGCGCACAATGGCTCGGCATCGGTGATTGGGACATAGATCCTCTTTATCAGAATACGAAGAAGATCATTCCGCCAAATTGCGGTGGGCCGTCGAATGGTCCATGCGATAATACGGTCAGCGTCTTCGGACGTTGTTTTCAAGCTGGCGAAGTGAACTACACGTTATACGGCGTAATCGAATCTCTCATCGGCGCCGAGAGCCTTGGGTCAGACCTGCATCGTGCATATTGGTTGAAAAAGTATCTGCAAAACAGGGGCACTTTCGGAGGTTACAACACAGAATCTCTCATGGTGGCGGCTGGGCGCGCTTATGTAGAGGGTGGTAATGCCGCATTTCTTGATGCAATCGAGAAAATTCCGGGGAGGCCATGCGCAAAGTGCCAAAGCGCTCGACTGCCCTATCATTGGCGGTACACTTGGTGGCCTTTTTCATATCTCGCAAATTCGAGATATTGAGTCATTTTGCACCACTAGCAACGATATCATTTGAGTCGGTCATCGGTAGGTTGCATGGAGCGTTTTCCTCTGCAGTTCGTAAGAACTTGCCATGGAGACCAATCTGGATAATAGCGCCAAAACGGTAGAACCCGTTCGTAAAGCGGTATGGGGCCGTCACAATTGTTTGGGGCCATTCACCGAGCGAAAGGACATCAACCAGATGACTTTTGTGAAACGGAAGGAATTTTGGCCGATTGCAAGTTTTGCCTCCGGCCCCGGGTAGCGCGCGCGACATTCCTGAACAGCTGATCGCTCTGGCTGTGCCCGATCAGCTCGCCAGCCTCTGCTGCCAGGCTGCCCTGACCGCTTTGGTGCTTCCCGATGCTCTTTCGCCGATCTCGAACCGCTTCATCAACTGCAGCAACTCACGGGCATCCTGGGCAAGGGCATGGCTTGCAGCGGTGCTTTCTTCAACCATGGCGGCATTGCGTTGCGTGGCCTGATCCATCTGCCCAATGGCATGATTGATCTCGTTCAGTCCTTTCGCCTGCTCACTCGTCGAGGACGCGATCTCGGCAACGGCCTCGTTGATGTCCGTCACTTGCGTCAGGATGAGCGCAAGTGCTTCCCCCGTCTGGCTCACAAGCCGCACGCCGGTCCCCACCTCGTTTCCTGATGCCTCGATCAATCCCTTGATCTCCTTGGCGGCTTCCGCCGATCGCTGGGCGAGTGTGCGAACCTCGGACGCAACAACAGCAAACCCCCGACCGGATTCGCCTGCACGCGCTGCTTCCACACCGGCATTCAAAGCAAGCAGGTTTGTCTGGAACGCAATCTCGTCGATCACGCCAATGATCTGGCTGATCTGCCC
>CAISZN010000677.1 GCA_903889985.1 uncultured Hyphomicrobiales bacterium
CGCATCGCTCTTGCAGTTCAGGTAGTCCATCGCCTGATCCTGCGTCATGCCACGCACGGAGCGCACGGCTTCCTTGGTGTAGCGCACGGCCGCGGGGCTCTTGGCTTCGAGCTTGCGGGCGAGAACCATGACCTCGTCGCGCAGGTTAGCCAGCGGAACCGACTTGTTGACGAACTTCATGGCCGCAGCTTCGGCACCGGAGAACTTGTCGCCGGTGACCGAGTAATAGATCGCATCGCGGTAGTTCATGATCTGTGTCACCGCCCAGGCGACAAGACCGCCGGGAATGATGCCCCAGTTCACTTCCGACAGACCGAAGGTCGCATCATCGGCGGCGATGGCGAAGTCGCAGGCGATGACCGGCGTGAAGCCGCCACCGAAGCAATAGCCGTGCACCATGGCGATGGTGGCCTTCGGGTAGCGCGACAGCTTGTCCCAGCGCCAGGCATGGGCTGCGCGGCGGGCGCGTGTCCGCAGCTTGGGGTCGCCTTCCGTCCCACGGAAATAGAGCTTCAGGTCCTGGCCCGCGCAGAAGTTGCCGCCAGCGCCGGTGATGACAACCACCTTGGTCTGATCGTCTTCCTCGGCCCAGTCGAGCGCGTCGCACATGTCCATGTGCAGCTGCGGGCTCATGGCGTTGCGCTTGTCGGGGCGGTTCAAAATGATGAAGGTAGTACCTCCATCGCGCTCGATCTTGACGTTTTCAAGCGTGATGACATCGGACATGTTGATTCCTCCCAGTGAGTTTCCAGAATCCCGCGGACCCGCTCTTGCAGGGCGGGCGGATAGTCTTTTGTCGCATCCCGGACCCGTTGGGGTCAATGCGACAGGTCGTTCACTGGGCGGCGATGGCCTTGCGCACCTTCTCGACCACGTCGGGCGGCGTGGCATAGATCTTCCGGATCATGGCCTCGAGTTCATCGCCAGCGAGTGCCGTTACCGTGAGGCCCTGCCTGGTGGCGTCCGCGATGAGGTCGGGATCGGCCAGTGCCTGCAGGAAGGCCTTGCTCAGGGCGGCAAATCGCTCCTTTGGCACCTCGGGTGCCATGACGAAGGGTCGGGTGAACACGCCCTGTGCATAAACAATGGACAGGATCGTCTTCTGCTCCTCGGTCTTGGCAAAGCTCATCGTCAGCGGCACGCCGGCCTTGTCGAGATCGGGATCGCCCTTGATGGTTTCCTGGGCCAGAACGCGCACCGGCGAACCCTCGCGGAACCAGTCGGGCCGCTGGGACAGGATGCTCGTATAGCCCATGCCGCACAGGCCCTGGACCTCGCCCTTGTCCATGGCGAGCGTGACTTCGCGTGTGCCCGGGTACCCGGCGATCATCTTGAATTTTGCGCCAAGCACATTCATGAGCGCGCGGGGCATGTCATGGGTCGTGCCGCCGCTCACGCCCAGAACCACTTCCGACTTGAGCGCGTCGGCAAAGCTCTGCACCGGCGCATCCTTGCGCACGATGCAGGTGAACACTTCGTTGTTGGCGCTGCCGAGATACTGGAATTTCAGGGGATCGTGCTTGAGCGCGCTCTTGTCGCCCAGCAGCGGATCAAGCAGCGACCCGGCCGATGTGGCGGCGATGGCCGTGCCATCCTTCGGCGCCACTGCATAGACATAGTTCGACACCACATTGCCGCCGGCGCCGCCCATGTTGGAGGGCACGACAACCGGCTTGCCGGGAATGTATTTGCCCATGTAGCGGGCAACCAGACGGCCATAGGCGTCATAGCCTCCGCCCACATTGGAGCCAATGAGCAGGTTGATGGTCTTGCCCTTGTAGAAGGCCTCGACATCCTGCGCCTGCGCCAGCTGCGGCGCTGCGATGGCGAGCACGCCGATTCCAGCGACCGCCAGGGCCCATGACCTCACCATGCCCGAAATCCTCCCGGTTCTTTCTTGGCGAGCACCATAGCAAGCGCGGCGGCTGCGGCAACCCGCCGCGCACTCACCGCCAGGTGAGCAGCGCCTTCTCGATGGCCGTGAGGATGGCGCTGACGGTCAGGCCGAGAATGGC
>CAISZN010000678.1 GCA_903889985.1 uncultured Hyphomicrobiales bacterium
TAATGGCTGCAAGGCTCGAGGCTTACGTAGAGCGTGGCGCCTTTGGCGCGCTCGCCCGCCTCGCGCAGGGCCTCGGTCTCGGCATGGGGCCGTCCGCCCGGCATGGTCGCCCCGCGCGCCACGATGACGCCGTCCTTGACGATGACGCAGCCAACGGCCGGATTGGGGGCCGTGAGCCCCAGCCAGCGCCGCCCATAGGTGATGGCGGCGATCATGAAGCCAACGTCCGTCGCCTCGTCAGGCGCGTTGGCGATGTCGAACCGCGAACTCATGCGCCTCCCGGCGCGGATGGCTTCGAGGACATCAAAATCATTGCCGCCGGGAAGCTCAAATACGAGCACATGCGCCATGGGGGTGTCCTGTACGTTGGCGCTCAGGTGCGCGGCACAGCCGCCACGGAGGCCAGTCGCGCGACGGACGCGGCAATATAGCCCTCGAACGAATCGTCGAACATGTACCCGATCTCCGACCATTTTTGGTCGGCATAGGGAACACAGACCGCGCCGCCCAAAACCAGCGCGCCGACGTAACCAAACAGCGCGCGGGCAGGGGCGATGCCAGCCATGCCGCCGCTCGACCCCGTTGATGCGCTGCAAAGCAACAGTGGCTTGTCTATAAAAGGATTTGCGAATTTGGGATCGAGATATGCGAGGCGCGACACCCAATCAACCATGTTCTTGAGGTAAGCGGTCATCTGGCCGTTATATTCGGGCGTGGCGACAATCAGCGCACGGCAAGACAAAAAACGCCGATGAAGCTGTGCGACTTTCTCACAAAGGCGGGCGTCGCCTTCGATGTCTTCATTGAACAGCGGCAGCTCGACATCCCTAGGGAGCAAGATGTCTCGCTTGCATGTTTGGGGTAGGTAGCCAGCCAGATGGTGAAGCAATTGGCTGTTATAAGACCCGCTCCGCAAGCTTCCCGATACGCATAGAACATTCATTGTCTTAAGCCGCTTCGAAAGAGGCCCCCAAGCGAGAGCTAGCAAAATTTGCGCCAATAGCGGTTCGGAACTCGACTTAGAGCTTCGGACGGGGGTTTCTCCGTGAAGCAGGCTTGGGAGCAGTCGCGGAATCCTGTCTAACATATTGAATAAAAGCCCAATCTCTAATGGCGCAAAAATTGCTGCGTTCGACTGCTTGGGGGCTTAAGTAGGAGTGCACGATGGGAATGCGAATAAATGGAGGGGGTGGCGGCTACGCGTCCGGCGCCCAAGATGCCCAATGGCAACAGCGTCGTCAGAACTTCGACGCTCTTGCCCAGGCGATCGCAGGTGGCAACCTTTCGAATGCAAATGATGCATTCGCAAAAATACAATCATCTCTTCCTCCTGGGCGCGGCACCAATCCAAATGGGTTTTTGGGCCAAATCGGGGCGGCATTGCAGTCGGGTGATATTGCTACGGCCCAGCAGGTGCTTACTGCGCGTATGAATGGCAGTGGTAACCAGCCGTCGATTGCTGTTGCAAACCAGCAGGCTTCTTCTGCTGCGACTGTTGGTGCGGCCTCTGCTGCTGGCGCTGCTTCCGCTGTTGGCGCTACGTCTGCGTCGGGGGGCACAACAACTGCGGCTGCTGGCTACGGCAGGCATGGCCATCATCATCACCATGGTGGGGGCGACTCCTCCCCGGCATTGGCGCTCAGCCAAGCGATTCAGTCAGGTGATACCGCTACAGCGCAGTCGTCAATGCAGACGATTCTTACTGACCTTCAGCAGGTTGCGTCTCTGGGTAGCCTATCTAATCCAACAACGAGCGCAGCCACTCCTAGCGCAGCTATCTCATCAGCTGTTTCTGCTGCCAACAGCTTGCTCCAGAACCCCGATTTCCAAGCTCTGGAAGACGCAGTTGCCAAGGGTGATGCCACAGCCACGCAAAGTGCGTGGACAAAGCTTATCTCTGGAGCTTCCAGCGCTTCGGGGACGACTACAGCCTCTACCGCAGCATCAGCTTCTGTAGCGACTCCGCCCACGCCAGTTGTGGCATGAGTGGTGAAAAAACGACAAACTTGAGTAGAAAAGCCGCTTCTTCAGCGGCTTTTTTTTATGAATTGTGCACTTGGCCTCTAACTTGATAAGGATTTGATGATCGCCGCTTAAAGGCGCACACTATCTACTTGCCCGTATTTCCTTGACATTGGACTATCAACGAGAAGCAGGGTCATGGACGTCATTTTAGAAATTCGAAAAGCCTACGA
>CAISZN010000679.1 GCA_903889985.1 uncultured Hyphomicrobiales bacterium
ATTGATCGTTGCCGCCATTGCAGCGCTCAACTTCGGGATCGTTCATTTGGCACCGGGCGATGTTGCCGATGTGCTTGCAGGCGAAAGCGGCGCAGCCTCTGCCGAATTCATCGCCGACCTGAGAGCCCGCTTTGGGCTCGATAAGCCACTCTGGATGCAGTTCCTGATCTACATGGGGCAGATTGCCCATTTCGATCTCGGTTATAGTTTTCGTTTCAGTCGCCCGGTTGCAGACCTGGTGATTGAGCGACTTCCAGCAACCCTGATGCTGATGATGCCAACACTTTTCCTCGCCTTTGTCGCAGGCTCCGCGCTGGGTGTTGCTGCAGCTCGAAGGGCCGGCAAATGGAGCGATACCTTCGTGTCGATCGTGGCGCTCTTTTTCTATGCCATGCCAATTTTCTGGATTGGTGTGATGATGATCGTCCTCTTCAGCGTCAAGCTTGGCTGGCTTCCTACCGGGGGCATGATGACAATCGGAACCGGTCTCAGTGGCTTGCCGATGGTCCTCGACGTCCTGCGCCACATGGTCATGCCAGTGGTTGCGCTGTCTCTCTTCCATACAGCTTTCTACGCTAGGCTCATGCGCGCCTCCATGCTGGAAATATTCACGCAGGATTTCGTCACGACCGCACGTGCAAAGGGCATAAGTGAAACACGCATCGTCTACCGCCACGTGCTGCGCAATGCTCTATTGCCAGTGGTCACAGTGCTTGGCTTGCACATTGCGAATCTGCTGGGCGGTGCAGTCCTTGTTGAAACAGTCTTCTCCTGGCCGGGGCTCGGGCGGCTAGCTTTTGATAGCGTGCTGTCTCGTGACGTCAACCTTCTCCTTGGGATCCTGTTATGCAGCTCTATCCTTGTCATCGTTACGAACCTGACGATTGATTCCGTCTATCAATGGCTCGATCCGCGGATCGGAGAGAGATGATGGGGCGAGGCGGAGCCTTTTGGGAACAGTTCCGGCGTAATATCGGCGCGGTGATTGGCCTGTGCATCGTCATCCTGGTCATCTGCATGGCGATCCTGGCGCCCTACCTCTTTCCGGGCGATCCAGGAGAGATGATTGCTCCGCCTTTCCTCTGGCCTTTTGAAGATAGGGAGTTCCTGTTGGGCTCGGACTCACTTGGGCGCGACATCGCGGCCCAGATTTTTCATGGCGCGAGAGTCTCTTTGTTGGTTGGAACCACTGCGACCAGTGCCGCGGTATCCATCGGTGTCGTGGTTGGTCTTGCGGCGGGTTATTATCGCGGGAGGGTGGACGATCTGCTGATGCGTATTACTGAGGTTATCCAGACGATCCCTCCCTTCGTCCTGTCGATCATTATGGTCGCTGTCTTTCGGCCTTCGCTACGAACGATCATTGTTGCCATTTGCGTTGTTTCCTGGCCATCGATCGCGCGCCTTGTCCGGGCGGAAGCATTGACCCTGCGTGAGCGGGAGTTCGTACAGGCCGGCATGGTCATGGGCATGAGTGACTTCCGGATCATTTTCACCCAAATCCTTCCAAATGCCATGACCCCTGTCATCATTGCCGCCTCACTTATGATGGCGACGTCGATCCTTCTGGAAGCTGGCCTGTCTTTCCTTGGCCTTGGTGATCCGAATGTTGTGAGTTGGGGCATGATCATTGGCGCTGGCCGTGACTCCGTACGCGACGCCTGGTATATCAGCGCCATTCCCGGGTGTGCCATCTTCATTACAGTGCTTGGACTCAACCTTGTTGGTGAAGGACTAAGCGATGCGCTCAACCCCCGGCTGCGGAGGCGCTAGTCAATGTCGCTGCTGCAGGTTCGCGATCTCCGGACGGTCTTTGTCACCAAGCAAGGGATACTGCCTGCTGTTGATGGTGTGAGTTTCGACATTGCGCCTGGGGAGACTGTTGCGCTCGTTGGCGAATCCGGTTGCGGAAAATCAGTAACAGCTGCCTCCATTTTACGCCTTGTTCCATCTCCTCCCGGACAGATAACGGGCGGTGAACTGCTGTTTGAGGGCCACGATCTGCTGTCCCTTGACGATACACAGATGAGATCCGTTCGTGGTGGACGAATCGCCATGATTTTTCAGGAGCCGATGACCTCATTGAATCCCTTGCTCACCATTGGTGAGCAGGTGATGGAGGCTATTTTAGAGCATGAAAAAATTAGCAGGGCAGTGGCGCAAGAGCGCGCAGTTGAATTGCTGGGCCTGGTACGAATTGCTGACCCAGGACGTGTTCTTCGAGAATATCCACATCGCCTGTCAGGGGGCATGCGCCAGAGGGCAATGATCGCCATGGCGCTCGCATGCAATCCTGCTTTGCTGATTGCTGACGAGCCAACTACGGCTCTCGACGTCACCACTCAGGCTCAGATCCTCGAGCTTCTAGACGACCTTAAAGCAAGGCTCGGCATGGCTATTCTGCTTATCACGCACGATCTGGGTGTCGTCGCGCAGACGGCACAACGGGTCGTCATCATGTATGCAGGCAAGGTCGTCGAGGAGGCGAGGGTTGAGGAGCTTTTCCAGAGTCCTGCGCATCCCTATACGCGCGGACTATTGGGGTCATTGCCGCGGCCCGATCATGAGGTCGACCTGAATGGTCGGCCTCCGCCCTTGCCTGAAATCCCCGGGCTCGTCCCTTCGCTGGCAAATCTGCCATCGGGGTGCCGCTTCGCGCCTCGTTGTGCTGATGCAATTGATTTATGCCATGCCAACGAACCAGTCATGGAGGCAATATCGGTTCATCGCCGCGCCGCTTGCCATCGCCTTGCCGACTGGAGGACTGCCCGGTGAGTTTGCTGTTCAGCATGAAGGGGATCGTTAAACACTTCCCGACATCACGCGGCGTTGTGCATGCTGTTGATGGCGTTGATCTTGAGATTGAGCGCGGTGAGGTTCTCGGCCTTGTGGGGGAATCCGGATGCGGCAAGTCTTCACTGGCGCGCCTCGCCGTGCGTATCTACGAGCCAGATGCGGGCTGTATCGAATTGGACGGGGTTGATATCACACATCTCGATCAGGCCGGCTTGCGATCACATCGCACGCGTGTCCAGATGATTTTTCAGGACCCTTTCGCGTCCCTCAATCCACGTTCCACGATCGGACGGATTCTTGAGGAGCCACTGATTGTTCATCAGCGCGGTTCTTCAACAGAGCGGCGGGAGCGTGTGCGATGGCTTATGGACAAGGTTGGCTTGAGGCCAGAGGCAGCGGGGCGTTTCCCCCATGAGTTTTCCGGCGGACAGCGGCAACGGATAGGCATTGCCCGGGCTCTCGCCCTATCCCCGGACCTTATCATTTGCGATGAGCCTGTCTCCGCGTTGGATGTCTCTGTGCGCGCGCAGGTCATCAATTTGCTCGATCGCCTGCGCGATGAGTTTTCGATGAGCTATCTGTTCATCTCGCATGATCTGTCAGTTGTCGAACATGTTGCAGATCGTATTGCGGTGATGTATCTCGGCAAAATTGTGGAATTTGCAGACCGGCGCAGCCTGTGGCGTGCTCCGCTGCATCCCTACACAAGAGCACTCCTGGCCTCTGTGCCTTCCCCTGTGGCAGGAGTTGCGCGCAAGCCTGTGCCCATGCGTCTTGTTGAGCCACCAAGCCCACTCGCCCCCCCGAGCGGATGTCGCTTTCACACGAGATGCCCCTATGCACAAGATCCCTGCCGATCGGTAGTGCCAAAGCTCGGGACATTGGACGGCACCAAGAGACAGGTTGCCTGCCACCTGGTCGATTCAGAAGAACCCGAGTTTCCAGCCCCCAATTTTTGATATTGGGGCATGAGAAAGTGCTCTGGCTTATTTTGAGATCCAGATATGGGCGAGATTGCTGAATGGTCCATCGAAGGTCATGGTATGATCCCTGACCTTGTTGTCGAAGACTGTCACTTGCTCCAGCTCGAAGAGGGGAAAAATCGGGAGGTCTCGGGCTGCAATTTTTTGGATCTCGTGAAATTCCTTCATGCGCTTGTCTGGATCGTTTTCGACCTGGACTGCTTCCAGCAGTTTATCCATGTCCGGATTTGAATAGCGCGAGGCATTTGAAAAGGGGACACCCTTGACGATGTTCTTTGACCAATAGACTGCCAACTGAGGATCCGCATAGGTTCCGATATATGCGGTGAAGAAATTGAAATCATACTCATAATAGAGGCGGCGTGTTGATGATGCACTGTCTTGTGTTCGCAGCTCAATTTGAATGCCCACACGCGCAAGCTGCTGCTTCAAAACTTCTGCGAGGCGCAGATATTCGGCGCCAAGCGGTGATACCTCGTAAGTCAGCTTGATCCGGACGCCAGCTGCATCCTTATTGAACCCAGCCTGTTCCAGCAGGTCTTCTGCCTTTTTCGGGTCGTAAGGATATTTCTCGACATCAGACGTGTAGTATTTGCTTTTTGACGACACAGGACCGGTCGCGACCTTGCCAAGCCCGAACCACACGTTGCGGATGACCTGCTCCCGATTGATCGCATAGGCTACTGCCTTGCGAACCAGAACATTGTCGAAGGGCGGCTGCAGGTTATTGAACTGCATGGTAACGATCGGCGCAAAATATTCGTAGCCTTCGGTTGTCAGACCGAGATTTGACTTTGTGGAAAGCCTCTTCACGTCGCTCAGTGCAATTGGAGACTGTGCTCCAAACAGGACTTCCCCTGTTTCAATCACTGCGGAACGCGTTGCTGCATCCGGCAGGTAGCGCACCACCATCCGATCCGGATAGGGCTTCCCCGGCATCCAGTAATTTGGGTTCCGCTCCAATATGATATGGCTGCCGCGCTGCCATTCCTTGAAGACCCAAGGCCCTGTACCGATGGGCTTGTAGTTCGTCGGACTCGTTGGAATATCCGTGCCTTCATAGGCATGGCGCGACATGACAGGGCTGGTAAATGAGTTGAGGGAGGACATCAGCGCCGGTGCGGGTTCGGACAAATGTAGGACAATTGTTAGTGGGTCGGGCGTATCGACCTTTATAACGTTGGCATAGATCGGCCGGCCGCGTGAATGGTAGCGGCGCCAGACTTCCAGTGAGAATTTGACATCATCGGATGTGAATTCGACGCCATCATGCCACTTCACTCCGGCTCGCAGCCGGAAGGTCATGGTCAGGCCATCTGGGCTAATGAACCAGCTCTCAGCGAGCTGGGGAACCGGCTTGCCTTCCCGGTCATATTCGACAAGCCCTTCAAAGATCTTCGACGAGATGAAAGCTGCTGCGAAACCGGAATTGATGGCTGAATTCAGGATGGTTGGTTCAGGCCAGTGAATCGCCGTCAGGATGCCCCCACGCTGAGGTTCTTGTGCTCGAAGCGTGGATGGCGACCATATGAACGCGATAGCTAGCAGCCAACACAGGCACCGACGCAAGGTCATCCCCACTCTCCTCAAACCAGCGTGTCAGATGCAACACCCGCGCCATAACCTTTCAAAAGGCATGCGGATGTCAGCCTATTCTGCGGCTGGTTTGTCCAGTCCGTATCGCTTGTTGAATCGCTCTGCGGCATATTTCCCAGCGACGATTGGCGGATAAAGCGCGGGGTGTTCAGCGTCCGCGCAGTTGGGCAGGCATTGAACAACAGTGTCGTAATTCAAGGCAGCAAAAAAAACGAGGGACAGGCGCCTTTCCGAGCGGCCATTGACCATCGGGGGATTGACGACACGATGCCAGTTCGAGACCCAGCGGTCGTTTGCCCAGCGCATCATCATATCGCCAATGTTGATGATGAATGTCTCTGGAATTCTGTTGACGTTGATCCACTCACCGGAGCGCAATTTGACCTGAAGCGAGTTGGGCGTGTCGTCGATATGCAGGATCGTCAGGGCGCCGCCGTCTGTGTGTTCGGCGGATCTGAATTCGCCGGGCAGGGGCTCGCTGTCGAGCGCTGGGTAATGGGTCAGGCGCAGCAGGCTGCCATGCTTGTCGATATATTGGTCAAAGTAATCTTCCGCCAGATCAAGCGCGTTGGCAAACAATCGCATGATAAGGCGATAGGTTCGGTCCATCTCGCGGTAGTACGCGCTAAGGACCTGTTCAAAATTTTCAGGCTTATCTGGCCAGATATTGGGTGCAAAGCTATGCCCCGCTTCTTTGGTGAAGAAGTAGGGATCATTGGGGACGTCAATGCGCCCGACAGCAAAGCTCTCCTGCAGGGAGCGCTTGAGGTCAGGATTTTGGGCGATGCCGACCGTGCGACCCTTGAAGGCATTGTACCCGCGAGAGCCCGGCTTGCTCGGGCAGAATTGAACCTTTTCCTCTTCCGGGCGATCAAAGAAATCATTCGAGGCTTTGGAGACCTGATGAATAAGGGAGTCCGGCACTCCATGACCCGCGATGATCAGAAAACCAACTTCTTCGAGGGCTTTGCGGACTTCTGCGACGACTCGGCGCCTCTCGGTATCATGAGCACTGGAAAAAGCCTTCAGATCGATGAGGGGGATAGGCGAAGTCGTCATGTGATCCCTCGCTTCAGAGGCGGTTTGGTCTCAGGTCAGTCCATGATGTCTGTTCTTCTATCGGAAAAATTATACACCCGTGCTTTTACCCTGCAAGGTCAAGGTATGCTGGCGACTTGCAAGGGTATTGATAGACGTGCTTGGCTTTCAATAGAAAAAGCACAGTCAACCGGAGAGTGGCCTACCGCCAATTTTTATAAGGCTGTTTTCTGATATCCCGTGTTCAAGCCACCGATTTGAGACCGTGATCCAACATGAGCCATGCGCCTTAGCTCCCGCGGGGAGGTCTAGGGACGGGCGAAGTCGATCATCAGGCTCATTTAGGCCCGCCGGAAAGGCTTCATGTAAAGCCATCTCTCGCAACCCATTCATCAGTGATGGAAGCCACGTGACCGGCGCTGGCATCCTTGTCTCAAGCCTGATTCCAGCGCAGCGAGGCATGATCAGAAAGGTTGGAGCCAGCTGATTATCTTGCCGTGCTTTGTGTCGTGCTTGATTCGGCATGCAATCTGGAGTGGGGTTTCGTCATGATGAAAGGTCTATGCACGGCCATTCTGATGGCCGTTCCGGCTATCGCTGCTGCGCAGGCTCCGTCTGTGTCGACCTCGGCGGTCACGATTGGCGATAGCCAGTTTCAGTGCGTGAATCACGCCCAGGCAGCCCTCAAGGCTGGCGGGTTTGATGAAAACCTGACGGTCAAGGATGATCAGATTTTTGGTCGCCTTGGCAATTTCACAGCATTGATGTTTTGCCAGGCGCCAAAACGTCAGGTCTTCATTGTTGTGAGCGGTCCAAATGTTGAAGGAACGGCGCGCTTCAGGAATTTGCTGCGTGATCAGTATTAATGGGTGGCTAAGCTAAGCCGTTCTGAACATTAAATATTGTTCACTTGCTGCAGCGCAATGAGGCGACTATTCCAAAGCCGGGCTGGGCTTTTGGAGACTAACATGATCGGAATTCAGAAAACGACCCTCTTCGCGGTTGCGCTGGTGGTTGGTTCGGTCTTCGCGGGTCTTGCGCCCGCCGACGCTCGCGTCGTGCAGCACGTTCCGGTTCACGCGACCGCGAACACCTTGCAGAACACGTCCTCCCAGCTTGATGACACGTCCCGGATGATCAACCAGACGAAAACCTCGGAATGCGAGGCTAGCCGGATGCAGGTCCCGAGTATCAATAATGGCTTGGTCTGGGAAAGTGTTGAGGACTGCAACGCTGACTAAAACATTTGCAGCCCGGCTTCGGCCGGGCTGCCTTTTACAAAATTATTTCAAGTGTAAGGTGTGTCTCAGGGGGCGACGCAAGACAACGGGCGGAACATGCCCAGATCGTAGCCACAGGTGGGCTGCTGCCATGGATCACATGTCAAACCATGGCGCTGAATGAAAGCAAGACACTCATTGTGGCGTGATTCCAAGCTTTTAGCATTCGCGGCCACGGGTTTTGCAGACTTTGCGCTCGTGTTCTGTTCGCCAGCGAGTGCGGGAGCTGCGCTAAGCGCCGCCACGGCAAGAAACACCCGAAATCCATTCATTCTAGCGACCTCTTTGCTTCGCGCCGCGGGGCGCCTTGATAATGCAGCTCATACCCTCACGAAGGCAGGGTCTTCAAGAGACCTTATCAAGGTCTTTGTCCATACTTGGCGCGATTCCGCGTTTTGCGAGGTATATTTTCACTAGTTAATTGTTAATCGTGACGCTTTGGCTTCAGGATAGCTGAGATACGAATCAGCAGCTTGCGGATAAGGCAGAGATCAAAGGATGCTGGAGGTCAGGCGCTCCCAACAGCCCGTTAGGCCATTCTTGCGTTTTGCAGGAATTATTGCAGGCATCATGCTCGCATTTGCCGCGATTATTGGCTTTGCAATCGTTAAGATGCGCAGCGATGCGATCGATGCGGCCAATATGGCCGCTATCCAGATCGCAAAAATTGTCTCGCAGCAGGTAGGCCATTCCGCCCAGGCAATCGACATCCTGGTTGACGACGTTTCTGAATGGGCTTTGCGCCAGCAGCAGGAGCAGGGACCGGATTTTGAATCTTTCATGGGTTCGGAATCGGCTCACCTGCATCTGATTGAGCGCCTGGGCAAGTTGCATCAGGCG
>CAISZN010000680.1 GCA_903889985.1 uncultured Hyphomicrobiales bacterium
GAACCTCGCCTGGGAGACGCTCGAGGGGCTGGTCAAGCACAATGGGCCCCTGCTCGAGAAAGACGGACAGCCGATCCCGCGCTATCGGGCCGGGGGCATTCCAGGTGCCATTCTCGAATATGACGCCCAGCATCATCTCGACCTGTCGAGCTTTTCGAGCTGCGAGGCACAGGCTGCCGCCATCGCCGACGACGTGGCCTACAATGCCCATGACATCGACGATGGGCTGCGGGCAGGGCTCTTCGACATTCCCGACCTCAAGGCGGTGGATTTCCTGCGGGATATCGTCAACGAGATCGAGCGGCTGCATCCGGGGCTGGAGCGGGCGCGGGTCATCCATGAGATCACCCGGCGCGTCATCACCCTCTTTGTCGAGGATGTGATCAGCGAGGCCAGGCGCAGGCTGGCAGAGGCAGCCCCCGACAGCGCCGATGCCGTGCGGGCCCTGCCGCGCGCCATGGTGACTTTCTCCGAGGCCATGACGGCAGCCGACAAGTCGATCAAGGCCTTCCTCTATCCCCACATGTACCGCCATGAGCGGGTCATGAAGGTGCGCCGGGAAGCCCATGAGGTCGTGCGCCGTCTGTTCAAGGGGCTGTTTGCTGCCCCCGTGCGCCTTCCCGCCGGCGAGTGGCGGGAGGCTGGCGTCAAGCTCGCCGGGGCAGGGGACCGGCCAAGGCTGGCGCGGCTGGTTTGCGACTATATCGCCGGGATGACGGATCGTTATGCGCTGGCCGAGCACCGGTCGCTATTTGGGAGCGCGCCGGAGCTTCGGTAATCGCTCGGGAGAGGTTCAGGGTTTCAGCTGGTCGGCGACCTTGGCGACGCCCGCCTTGCCGCAGGCCTCTTCCTGCGCGCCACCATTGGGCGTGCCGCTGATCCCGACGCCGCCGATTGTTTCCTCCCCGTATTTGATCGGGACGCCACCCTGCTGGGTGATCACGTCTGTCAGCATGCGCTGGCCTGAAAGGCCCTGCGAGTCCGTCCGCTGGGCCCACTCAAGGGATGTTCGGCCAAACGTCTCTGCCGTATAGGCCTTGCGCCGCGCCAGTTCGATGTTGTGCGGCGTGGCATTGTCTCCCTGCAGGAAGACTTTCAATCGGCCGGTGCGGTCGACCACGGCGACGGAGGCGCGGTCTCCGCATTCCGCGAGGGCGGTCTCCGCGATCGTCAGCGCTAGACGGATCGACAGGTTCCTCTGCAGAAGCGTTTGCGCCTCGGAGGTCTGGGCACTCAGCATCCCGGCTGCCATGGCAAGACCGATCATGGATTTGCGGATCATCGTTTCTGGCTCCCTGATCATGATTTTTCTGAACCCGATCGCTCCTGTGGCAGAGCAATCAGGGCACGAGTTTGTAAAACCGCTGGTCATACAAGGCACCCAGCAGTGGATTGAGCTTTTCCCGGAATTCGAGGGTGTGCGCGGCAACCGCATGGGCCTGTGCTGCTTCCGGGCTGGCCCAAGCTTCGATGAGCGAAAAGTGATTGGCCCGTGTCGTGGTCTGGACGACATCAAATTGCAGAGCGCCGCTTTCCAACCGGGATTTTTCGGCCAGCGGCTTCAGGATGGCCTCAAGGCCGGGAAGGCCGGGCGGACCGACGTCCACATGGGTGACGACATAGATGGTCGATGGGCCGAAGGCCTTTGCGGGAGCAACATTATAGGGCTTGTGGATGCGCAGGTCGGCTGGCGCCAGTGCGCCATGCTGCCGCCAATCCGTCGTCAGGACGTCATTGCCGCTTTTCATGCGCACGCGCTGCGCTTCGGCGCTTGCCCATGACTCGATGACAACGAAGCGCTGTGGTTGGCCGATTTCAGCCAAGACCTTGTCCCCGGAAACGCTTGGCTCCCGCTGGGTCTTGTTACGAAGTTCTATCAGGGCAGCTCGGCCGCTGGCGATCTGTGCGTCGGCGAATTCCACATAGGAGACCGAAATGACCTCGCCTGCATAGGGCGGTGCCGGCGTCTGTGCGGCGGCCAAGGTTGTCATGGCCACAGCCGCCGCGAGAGCGGTGAACATTGTCCGCACAGGCGAGTCCTCCCTGATGTTTTTATCTGGCCCGCATCTTGGGCCATTTCGGCATCATTACAAGGTCCCCGGCACCGCTCCCGTTTTGACTCCCGGGGCGAATTGCGTTAGGCCGCCCCATCTCCCGGATTGAGCGGACCCCCAGATGAATATCTTTTCGCAATTCGAGGCACGTGTCGGCAATATCCTCGCCGCCATGAAGGCGGAGGGCCGTTTGCCCGCGTCACTGGAC
>CAISZN010000681.1 GCA_903889985.1 uncultured Hyphomicrobiales bacterium
CGAGCTGATCGAGCTCGTCGAGATGGAAGTTCGCGAGCTTCTGTCGAAGTACGACTTCCCCGGTGACGACATTCCGATCACCAAGGGCTCCGCCAAGTGCGCCCTCGACAACACCAACCCTGCCATCGGTCACGATGCGGTTCTGGCGCTGATGGCGACGGTTGACTCCTACATCCCGCAGCCGGAGCGTCCGATCGACCAGCCGTTCCTGATGCCGGTTGAAGACGTGTTCTCGATCTCGGGCCGTGGCACGGTCGTGACCGGTCGCGTCGAGCGCGGCATCGTCAAGGTCGGTGAGGAAATCGAGATCGTTGGTCTCAAGGCGACGCAGAAGTCGACTGTGACCGGCGTGGAAATGTTCCGCAAGCTGCTCGATCAGGGCCAGGCTGGCGACAACATCGGCGCGCTGCTGCGCGGCACGAAGCGTGAAGACGTCGAGCGCGGCCAGGTGCTGTGCAAGCCGGGTTCCGTGAAGCCGCATACGAAGTTCAAGGCTGAGGCCTACATCCTGACGAAGGATGAGGGCGGTCGTCATACGCCGTTCTTCACGAACTATCGTCCGCAGTTCTATTTCCGCACGACGGACGTGACCGGCATCGTGTCGCTTCCCGAAGGCACCGAGATGGTGATGCCGGGCGACAACGTGACGATGGAAGTCGCGCTGATCGTTCCGATCGCGATGGAAGAGAAGCTCCGCTTCGCTATCCGTGAAGGTGGCCGCACGGTTGGCGCCGGCGTGGTTGCTTCCATCATCGAGTAATCATTTTCCTCTGGGGAAATGTGAGGGGAGAGCCTTCGGCTCTCCCCTTTTTGTTTGCGCGCCGCTGGTGGGTTGGGCCATCCTTGGCTAGCCGTCTGATGATCTCAGGGAGGCGATTCATGATCGTATCAACCACCAATGACATCACCGGATATCGAATCACCCGGCACCTTGGTGTCGTGAGGGGGATCACGGTTCGCTCCCGCAGTGTGCTGGGCAATCTGGTCGGCGGCCTTCAGTCGATCTTCGGGGGCCAGCTGTCAGCCTATGTCAGCCTTGCCGAGACGGCCCGGCAGGAGGCCTTCGACCACATGTGTGAACATGCCCAGCAGGGCGGGGCCAATGCCATCATCGGCATGCGCTATGATGCCAATGAGATCATGGACGGCATCACCGAGGTTCTGGCCTATGGGACCGCGGTCTGGGTGGAGCCGGCCTGAGCAAGTTCTCCTGCCCGAACCACATGATAGGCGTTGCATCCTGCGCCGGAATGCGGCATGAGATGCGCGTCCGCGAGGACTGCAGGAGTGTAGCTCAATTTGGTTAGAGCACCGGTCTCCAAAACCGGGGGTTGAAGGTTCGAGTCCCTCCACTCCTGCCAATATATCAAGGACTTACGCCGATCAATAAATCCGGGAGCCCCATCGGGGCGACCTTAGGGTAACGGCGGGGCTCCTTGGGTGCCAAACATGTCCGCAATAAAATCGCCCTAGCCGCACGTTCTGGCCGGGGCACTGATTGTGGCAAGCAAAGAGCGCGAGACGACCAGTCTGATATGTCCATGGGCTGCGCTGTCTGCAGCTCCATCAGGCGCAGGTCAGACCCACGAACTTGGCAGGATCCCATTCGCGCTCCCAGGTCGCGCCGGGCGATCCGGACGCGGCAAGGGACAATCTGGCCGTCAAATAGCGCGCCTTCAAAGCCGCCGGCGTACTTTTTCAACAATGGTGGTGGGCCTGGAGTAAGGCTACGGGCTCGGGGCGAATGTAGGATGGCCAAGTGATGATAACTCCAATGCAAATCAAGGCCGCCAGAAGCTTGCTAGGCTGGTCGGGCGCGGAGTTCGCAAAGCGGCTCGGCGTGAAGCAGCGGCACGTCACCGCTGCTGAAAATGGCCGCAGTCAGCCTGCCGCCATCCTGCGGATGAAGGCATTGCTACAGGCTGGCGGCATCGAGTTCATCGATGGCGGCGAGCCGGGGGTGAGGATGAAGGCAAAGGGTGGTTAGGCCTGTCCTCCCAAACCGTTATTCTTGGTTATTCAGCCTTCGGACAGCAGCACCGCCCTTCTTGCCAGCCTGGGACGCGAGGTCTCGATCCCTCGAGGAGTGCGTTGCTCAGGGCTCAACGTCACCCCTCCCTTATGGCCGGCAGCGGAGGCAAGGGAACCGCACCTGAAGCTCACCGGCATGAAGGATCATTGTCTTCTGGGATCTTCGGGGGAGCGCCGAGTGCTTCGACAGCCTTGTCGACATAGGCTGACGTAAAGAGCTCCTCAGCCGGTGTGACACCCTGGATCAGCTTGCTGTCACGGTAATATTTCTGCTGGTCCAGGACGCTGGCAATATTGACCCGGCCGTTCAGGCTGCGTCCGGTCCACGGATCCTTCTGAATGGTGGCGAGATCCTTCCCGATCTCGTTCTTGAGGGCGATCTGCTCCATCTCAGCCCGGTTGGGCCCGTTGTGATAGGCGAGGCAGTAGTCGCGCGTCGCCTGCATATAGGCGAGGAAGAAGTTCTGAACGTCCTTCTCGTGAGCCTTTGCCCATTCGGGATTAAGGAACACTCCGGCGATGGTCAGGGGCTTTGGATCCACGAGCTGGTCGACCTCTGCCAGGGTGGTGCCGAAGCCGTCGTTCACAAGGGCCTCGGAGAAGGGCGGGATGCTCAGGGTTGC
>CAISZN010000682.1 GCA_903889985.1 uncultured Hyphomicrobiales bacterium
GACGAGGATCATCACCCGCTTGCGATCTGAGGTCGCCCGCATGCGCCACGCCATGGCGAAGGGCTCGACAATCGCGGCAAAACCAGCCTTCAGCGCATCGAAAGCCTCCGGCTCGACCCGGTCGAAGACCACCCGCATGAAAAACGTCGAGGTGGTGGTGTCATCATATTGCTGGGCATCGAGAATGTTGCAGCCATGCTCGAACAGGTAGGTCGAGACCGCAGCAACGATGCCGGGCTTGTTCGGGCAGGACAGGGCAAGAACGTAACGGGTGCCGGGCATGGAACGCCTTTCAGGGCTTGAATGCGCAGGCGGCGGCAAGCCGCGACCTGAGCGGCGGTGTCTTGGCATGAGCGTCGAGGCGATTCAAGCGTGGGCAGCAGGGCGAGCAAGCGGCCGGAGGGATTGGATTTTTCCCACTGCTTGCCTCCCTACTTGAGCCCACGAGCAGTTTGTGGAGGATTGGAGAGGGGAAGCGGGGTTGGTACACCAAAAACCCGGGCGAGAACTTCTATAGATTCCAATCTTAGCGCAGAAACAGATAATTCCTGGCCCAAGTGTACCAAGACATCCTCCGAGGCAATATAGGACCGACAAAAGCCAATTTTAATATTATCAACGGGCCGCAACTCGTCTCGAAATGCCAGAGCAGAGTCAATCATCCAACCAGTGTTGGATGCCTTTAACGCCTTATCCAGATACTCATCTACGTGAACTAAAGCGTTCCGCATTTTCCGATTCGAAAGCAGTGGAAAGGCGCTGCCCGAGGTATAGCGTCTAACATATTCAGCTCTTTCGATCCTCAGCTTGTAACAATGCGGATTTTCTTGCAGACCTTTTTCTCTGTCGTCAAAAAGAATTTTCGACGCAAGTCCCTGATGAAAGCAAAGCTCGCTCAAAATCTGAGGTATTTCCGGGTCGGGATAAATACCTTTTATTTTTGGATATTTATTTAGGCTATTATATAATAGATCTATTCGTCGATTTAAACTGCGAAGAGCTTCCCTTCCTTGACTTAGAACTATATTTTGAGCATTCCCGATTTTCTTGTCAAAAACGATCAAACTTGTCGACCAAATTGCGTCAACCATCTTGAACCCTCAAATTGATTTAGCAAAAACTTTGACCGAGGCACCAAAACGCGTCAGGATCGGGCAGTTTACACGCATTAATTCAACGAGCGTTGTTTCGCCGCTCTGCTAAAGCAACGCTCCAACATCCGGAAAAGACGATTACTTCCTCAAAGCCATTGGCGGTCCGGATCTGAATGATACTTTCCGAGGGGCCTACATTCTAGCGAAGGGTCTGACATTTCAGGCGCATAAATTCTCCACCGAAACAGCAAAAAAAAAATCAAATCTCGAATCGCAGCAACACCGCTACAGATTAACATGCTGCAGGGCTCTTTTCGAGACCCAAAAGGGCGGCGATCCTCTCAAATACTTGCGCTGACCGGTCCATATTCAGACGAATACTCAAAATGGGCGCGACAGGCAGGAACCGCGCCACCTCGGCGCAGGTCGCATCCAGCTGCACGGAACTGCCGGCCGTTTCATTCACCACCACGGCCAGCAGGGGCACGCGCCGGGCCTCTAGAGCCGCCACAGCCGTCAGGATATGGCTGATGGTGCCCAGATAGCTGCCCGCCACCAGCACGGCCGGGCAGCCCAGCGCCACGAGCCAGTCGAGCCCGGTCGCATCCTCCGCGACCGGGGACATGACCCCACCGACTCCCTCGATCACCACCGGCCCCGGTCCTGCCGCGAGGCCGGTCGCAGTCGCGGCCATGAGATCGGCCAGCATCAGCCGCCGCCCTTCGGCGCGAGCTGCCATGTTCGGCGCCAGCGGGGCGGCAAAGCGCAGGGGCGAGATGCGGTCGAGCGCTTCACCCGTCACCGGTTCGCCCAAGGCCGCCAGAAGCTGCCCGGCATCGCTCGCCTCGGGACGGGCCGGATCGAAGCCGCTCATCACGGGCTTGAGGGCCCGGACCGGGATGCCATCGGCGCGCAGGTGGCGCAGCAGCTGGGCGGTCACGTAGGTCTTGCCGATGTCCGTGCCCGTCGCAGTGATGAAAAGGGTTTTCAACGGCCCGCCTCCAGATGGGGACGCACCGCTTCGGCCAATGCCGCAACATCCGCCTCCCCATGGGCGGCGGAGAAGGTCACCCGCAAGCGCGAAGTGCCCGGCGGCACCGTGGGCGGGCGAATGGCGCCAACAAGGAAGCCTGCCTCCTCAAGCGCAGCAGAGACCGCCAGGGTTCGCTTCGGCTCCCCCAGCACGATGGGCACGATGGCGCTCTGCGCCTCGGGCAGGCCGAGCAGGCCCGTGAACTGCCGGGCAAGTGCGAGAGGTCGGGCAACCCGCTCCGGCTCGGCAGCGACGATCTCCAGCGCCGCCATGGCCGCCGCCACCGAGGCGGCCGGCAGGGCGGTTGAATAGACCAGCGTCCGGGCCCGGGTCTTCAGCAGGTCGACCACCGGCTGGGGCGCGCAGACATATCCGCCATAGCTGCCGAAGGCCTTGGAGAGGGTCCCCATCTGGAGGGGCACATCGGCCCCCTGCGTCGAGCCGCGCCCGGCGTCCAGCACGCCGACTGCATGGGCATCATCGACCAGCAGCCAGGCGTCATGGGCCTTGGCAAGGGCCGCCAGCTCCACCACCGGCGCCCTGTCCCCATCCATGGAGAAGACGCCCTCGGTCGCGATTGTGCAGTGCATATATTGCGCTCTGTGTGCCTGCAGCAATTCTGCAGCATGACCCACGTCGTTATGGCGGAATGCGAGCACCTTGGATCCCGCCAGCTCCGTGCCGGACCAGATGCAGGAATGCACCAGCTCATCGACCAGAATGAGATCGCGCGGCGACATGAGGGTTGC
>CAISZN010000683.1 GCA_903889985.1 uncultured Hyphomicrobiales bacterium
GAAGCTGGCAAGCGCCTCACCCGCCATGATGCGCGAGGCGATCTTGGCAATGGGCTTGCCGATGACCTTGGCGACGAAGGGCACCGTGCGCGAGGCGCGCGGGTTGACCTCGAGCACATAGATCTCGCCGTCCTTGAGCGCGTACTGGACGTTCATCAGGCCGCCGACTTCGAGTGCCAGCGCCATCTTGCGGGTCTGTTCCTCAAGACGGGCGATCACCTCCGGGCTGAGCGAACGGGCCGGCAGGGAGCAGGCGGAGTCACCGGAGTGAATGCCGGCCTCCTCGATGTGCTCCATGATGCCCGCGATGAACACGTCCTTGCCATCGCACAGGCAGTCCACGTCCACCTCGATCGCATCCGACAGATAGCGATCGAAGAGCAGCGGATTGCGGCCGAGCACCGTGTTGATCTGTCCGGTCTTGTCGTTGGGGTAGCGTGCCTTCACGTCGGAGGGGATCAGCGTTGGCAGGGTGCCGAGCAGATAGTCATCGAAGGAGGCCTGGTCGCGGATGATCGCCATGGCGCGGCCACCCAGCACATAGGACGGACGCACCACGAGCGGCAGGCCGAGTTCACCGGCGATCAGGCGGGCCTGTTCCACCGAATAGGCGATGCCGTTCTTGGGCTGCTTGAGGCCGAGGCGGTCGAGCAGGCGCTTGAAGCGATCGCGGTCCTCGGCGAGGTCGATGGAATCGACCGAGGTGCCAAGGATCGGGATGCCGGCTTCCTGCAGGGCATGGGCGAGCTTCAGCGGAGTCTGGCCACCAAACTGTACGATGACACCGAGCAGCGTGCCGTTCTCCTTCTCCTTGGTCAGGATCTCGAGAACGTCCTCTGCCGTCAGCGGCTCGAAATAGAGCCGGTCCGACGTGTCGTAGTCAGTGGAGACCGTCTCCGGATTGCAGTTGATCATGATCGTCTCGAACCCTGCGTCCGAGAGCGCGAAACAGGCATGGCAGCAGCAGTAGTCGAACTCGATGCCTTGTCCGATGCGGTTCGGGCCACCACCGAGGATGACGATCTTCTGGCGATCCGTGGGATTGGCCTCGCAGGCCATGTGGCCGGCGAAGGGCTTCTCATAGGTCGAATACATATAGGCGGTGGGTGAGGCGAACTCGGCCGCGCAGGTGTCAATGCGCTTATAGACCGGGCGTACCCCAAGCTTGTGACGCAGCGAGGTGACTTCCGACTCAGTCTGGCCGGTGAGGCCGGCAAGGCGCAGGTCGGAGAAGCCGGCTGCCTTGAGCATGCGCAGGTTTTCCGCATCCTGCGGCAGGCCGTGGGCCTTCACGCGGTTTTCAAGATCGACGATCTCCTGCAGTTGCGCGATGAACCACGGATCGATCTTGCAGGCATCGAAAATCTCTTCATGAGAGAGGCCAAGACGCAAGGCCTGCCCGACGGCAAGCAGGCGGTCGGGCGTGGGCGAACCAAGGCGCGCCCGCATGGTGCGGCGGTCATCACCAGTGCCAAGACCTTCAATCTCGATCTCGTCGAGGCCGCTGAGGCCAGTCTCCAGAGAGCGCAGGGCCTTCTGCAGCGATTCAGCAAACGTACGACCGATGGCCATGGCCTCACCCACCGACTTCATCGATGTGGTGAGCAGCGGATCGGCGCCCGGGAATTTTTCGAAGGCGAAACGGGGCACCTTGGTGACCACGTAATCGATCGTCGGCTCGAAGGAGGCTGGCGTTGCGCCGCCCGTGATGTCGTTGGCGATTTCGTCCAGCGTGTAGCCCACTGCGAGCTTGGCCGCGACCTTGGCGATCGGGAAACCCGTCGCCTTCGAGGCGAGCGCGGAGGAGCGCGACACGCGCGGGTTCATCTCGATGACGATCATGCGGCCGTTCGCCGGATTGACGGCGAACTGCACGTTTGAACCGCCGGTCTCGACGCCGATCTCACGCAGCACCGCAATCGAGGCGTCGCGCATGATCTGGTATTCTTTGTCGGTCAGCGTCAGGGCCGGCGCGACCGTGATCGAATCGCCCGTGTGCACGCCCATGGGATCGACGTTCTCGATGGAGCAGACGATGATGCAATTGTCCGCCTTGTCGCGGACGACCTCCATCTCATACTCCTTCCAGCCCAGCACGCTTTCCTCGATGAGGACTTCGGTGGTCGGGGATGCATCGAGGCCGCTCTGGATGATCTCGATATATTCGGCCTTGTCATAGGCGATGCCGCCACCGGTGCCGCCCATGGTGAAGGACGGGCGAATGATCGCGGGAAGGCCGATTTCGTCGAGCGCCTCGAGGCCCTCCTGCAGGCCCTTCGAGACGTAGCGACGCTTGCGCTCCGGCTCCCTGGTCTCCCAGTCGCGCTTGAAGGAATCGATGGCACGCTGGCGCTCGACCGGGTCGGTGTGCTCCTGCGTGATCTTTGCGACCGAGCGCGTGAATTCGTCCTTGTCGAGCTTCTTCACGTCAGAGGCATTGGCGAGACGCGAGCGCGGCGTATCGAGGCCGATCTTCGTCATGGCCTCGCGGAACAGCTGGCGGTCTTCCGCCTTGTCGATGGCATGGGCCGTGGCGCCGATCATCTCTACGTCGTATTTTTCCAGCACGCCCATGCTCTGCAGCGAAAGCGCGCAATTGAGCGCCGTCTGACCGCCCATGGTCGGCAGCAGGGCGAAGCCCTGGGAGCGGTCGCCGCGCTCCTTCTCGATGATCTTGGCGACCACCTCGGGCGTGATGGGCTCGACGTAGGTGCGGTCGGCCATGTCCGGGTCGGTCATGATCGTCGCAGGGTTCGAATTCACGAGGACGATGCGGTAGCCCTCTTCGCGCAGGGCCTTGCAGGCCTGGGTGCCCGAATAATCGAATTCGCAGGCCTGGCCGATGATGATGGGCCCGGCGCCGATGATCATGATGGTCGAGATGTCTGTGCGCTTCGGCATGTCGTCCGTTCGTCCGGAAGGGCAGCTTGCCAAGGGAAAGAGCCCGACAGGCAGTCTGCACACACAAAAAAAGGCCGCGCTCACGGCCAACCGGCCCGAGCGCGTCCTTCACGAAAACCCTGACGGGTCGTCAGACCCTGATGGGGGATCCGAGCGGGAAGGCGCCCCGGCCCGAAAGTCGCGCCTAACTAGACGAGAAAAGGCCTGAGGGGAAGCCCTGACAAGTCTTTCCCCACATCAGCCTGCGACGTTCTGGGCACAGAGGCCCTCATATCGTGAAATATGAGGGGCTTTTGGCGTGACAGGCCTGCGGCCAGTCGCTACATGGCCCTCATGCGGCTTCTTATCCAATTCGTCACATTTTTCGGCGTCGGCGTCGCTGCCACGGTGGCAGACTGGGGCAGTTTCTTTCTGCTGACCCATTTCGCCGGGATTTCGGGCGTGGCGGGAGCTTTGATCTCCTACTGCCTCGGCGGGATCCTGTCCTACCTGCTCAACCGCAGGCATACATTCGAGACCGACCGAAGCCACGTTCAAGCCGGCTGGCGCTTCGCAAGTGTCATGGCGGTTGGTTTCACCCTCACCGGCCTGTTCATGTACGTCTTCGTCGACCGCTTTGGCTTCGCACAGATGCTGTCACGGGTCATGACCACGGGAATCGTGTTCTTCTGGAACTTCGTGGCCCACAAGACCTGGACCTTTGCCGAAACACGGTCCTAGGCGCCCAAGCGGCCCCTAGCGCTTGCCCTTGGCCTTGGGGGCATCTTCGTCGTCATCCTCGAATTCGTCTTCGTCCTCGAAGTCCTCATCATCAGCCAGGTCGACCTTGCCCAGAGCCAGAGCCGGGATCGTCGTAGTTTTCACGTCGCCGGCCTGCTCGCTGAACCACAGGCACAGGACCTCGGCACCCTTCGCCGACACGACGGTCATGATGGGTCCGCCAGACTTGATCTGAACGATGTCGCCCGGTTCGAAGCTTGCCATGGGGAGATTCCTTCCTGCTTTACCAGACGCTTCAATGAGCCCGCCTCACGGCCAGCGGACCGTGGGGGGCATGGAGGAGAGGATCGAATCAACATTGCCGCCGGTCCTCAACCCGAAGATCGTGCCACGATCATAGAGCAGGTTGAACTCCACATATCGGCCACGCCGGACCTGCTGCTCGTGGCGGTCCGCTTCGGTCCATGGTTTGGCGTAATTGGCGCGCACGATCTGTGGATAGACCGAAAGGAAGGCCTCACCCACGTCCCGCGTGAAGGCAAAGTCCGCGTCCCAGCCTGAATTGTCCGGATCTCCGGCGCTGTTCAGGTAATCATAGAAGATGCCGCCGATGCCGCGGGGCTCGTTGCGGTGCTTCAGCAGGAAGTAGTCCTCGCACCAGGCCTTGTAGCGGGCATAGTCGGCGACCGCATGCCCCTCGCAGGCGCCCTGCATGGCCGCATGGAAAGCCAGGCTATCCGGATCGTCCTGCGTGCGACGCCGGTCGAGGACGGGCGTCAGGTCCGCGCCGCCGCCAAACCAGGCCTTCGTGGTGACCACGAAGCGGGTGTTCATGTGGACAGTGGGAACGTTCGGGTTCCAGGGATGGGCGATCAGTGAAATTCCGGATGCCCAGAAGCGGGGATCCTCCTTGGCGCCGGGGATCTGGGCCGCAAATTCCGGCGCAAAGGTGCCGAAGACGGTCGAGACATGGACCCCCATTTTCTCGAAGACCCGGCCCTTGAGGATGGCCATGCGCCCGCCGCCACCGGGTTCGCCCGAATGGTCTTCCCGGACCCAGGGTTTGGGGGCGAAGCGGCCGGGGTCGAGAGCTTCCGGGAAAAACGGGCCGGGACAGTCGTCCTCGAGGGCCTCCATGGCGTAGATGATGCGACCCTGCAGGGCCTCGAACCAGTTGCGAGCCTGGGTCTTGCGGGCGGTGACGTCATTCATCGGGGGCTCCCTCGGGTGCTTTTGAGGGCCTCTTAGCAGGTCTGGCGGATGGCCTCACCCAGCACCATAGCCGCAGCCACGGCGACATTAAGAGACCGCATGCCAGATTTCTGGGGAATGATGACCCTTCCATCCGCCCGGTCATGAACTTCGTCAGGGACTCCGGCCGATTCGCGCCCGACCATCAACAGATCGTCGGGCAGGAAGGCGAAGCCGGTATAGGGGGTCGCGGCGCGGGTGCTCAGGAGAATCAGGCGCCGGCCGCTTGCTGCCCGCCAGTCCTCAAAGGCGCGCCAGGACATGTGCCGTTCGATGTTCACGTGGTCGAGATAGTCCATGCCCGAGCGGCGGAAATGCCGGTCCGAGACCGGGAAGGCGGCGGGCTCAATGATCGCCGCGTCGAGGCCGAGGCAGGCGCAGGTGCGCAGCATTGTCCCGGTATTCTGGGGAATATCAGGCTGGAAGATCACGAGGGTCAGCGGCATGGTGCAACTTCAGGGCGCTTGGGCTGGGTGGGCGATTCGGCTCGTTTCCATCCTGTTTCACGTCCTTGTGGGTGGCGCAAACCCTTGCGGTTCCTGCGACCTTGGCAGCTATGGACAACAGCCGGGAAGGGTGCGAAATAGCGCCCGCTCATCAGCATGTCGCGTCGGTGAGGGATACGGAGCGACAGACTCCGCCCCAAATACGGCTTGCGCATGTGCGTGAGCGGCGATGGGTCGCATTGCGAGCCCCATCCGCCGCTTCTAGCAACGCTAGCGGCCGGAGTTTCCGGCCCTCTCGACACGCCCGCCGCCAAGGGTCCGATCCATCGGGATCTGGCGGACAAACAGGATTTGGGGGTCAATCGTGGCAAATGCATCGACGGTCGAACCGACCCGCAGAGACATGCTTTTCATCGCGACGGGTGCGGCTGCCGCAGTCGGCGCGGGCTCTTTGGTGTGGCCCTTCATCAGCCAGATGAATCCGGATGCCTCGACCATTGCTGCCGGGGCTGCGATCGATGTCGACCTCTCGGCCATTGCGGAAGGCGCCATCGTCACGGTCAAATGGCGCGGCAAGCCGATCTTCGTGCGTCACCGCACCAAGAAGGAGATCGATGAGGCCCAGAAGGTCGAGACCTCGAGCCTTCCCGACCCGCAGAGCGACGCCCAGCGCGTCAAAAAGCCCGAGTGGCTTGTCGTCATCGGCGTCTGCACCCATCTGGGCTGCATCCCGCTCGGTCATTCCGGCCCCTATGATGGCTGGTTCTGCCCGTGCCACGGTTCGGTCTACGACACGTCGGGCCGCATCCGTCAGGGGCCTGCTCCCAAGAACCTCGAGGTTCCTGCCTATACCTTCGCTTCCGACACCAAGCTCGTCATCGGCTGATCGGTAAAGACCGCGCCCGCAATCCTGCGAGAGAAACACACATGAGCGGACCTTCCACTTACGTCCCCAAGAGCGCCATCGGCCGGTGGTTCGAGAGCCGGCTGCCCATCGGCGGCCTCGTGCACTCGTCCTTCGTGGCCTATCCGACGCCGCGCAACCTGAACTACTTCTGGACCTTCGGTGCCATCCTCAGCTTCATGCTGGTGGCGCAGATCGTGACCGGCATCGTTCTGGTCATGCACTACACCCCCCATGTCGATTATGCCTTCAACTCGGTTGAAGCGATCATGCGCGATGTGAACTGGGGCTGGTTCATCCGCTATGCCCACGCCAACGGCGCTTCGATGTTCTTCGTTGCTGTCTACATCCACATGCTGCGTGGCCTCTATTACGGCTCCTACAAGGCGCCCCGCGAGGTTCTGTGGATCCTCGGCGTGATCATCTACCTGCTCATGATGGCCACGGGCTTCATGGGCTACGTGCTTCCCTGGGGCCAGATGTCCTTCTGGGGCGCCACAGTGATCACCAACCTCTTCTCGGCGATCCCCTTCGTCGGCGAGGCGATCACCACCTGGCTGTGGGGCGGCTACTCGGTCGACAATCCGACCCTGAACCGCTTCTTCTCGCTGCACTACCTGCTGCCCTTCATGATTGCAGGCGTCGTTGTCCTGCACGTGTGGGCGCTGCATGTGGTTGGCCAGAACAATCCCGATGGCATCGACGTGAAGAACGTCGAGCGGGACACCGTTCCCTTCACCCCCTACGCGACGATCAAGGACAGCTTCGCGCTCGTCTGCTTCCTGATCTTCTATTCCTGGTGGGTGTTCTACGTGCCGAATTATCTCGGTCACGCCGACAACTACATCGAGGCCAATCCGCTCTCGACTCCGGCCCATATCGTTCCTGAATGGTACTACCTGCCGTTCTACGCGATCCTGCGCGCCGTTCCCTCGAAGCTTGGCGGTGTCGTGGCCATGTTCTCGGCCATCATCGTCCTGTGCTTCCTGCCCTGGCTCGACACCTCGCGTGTCCGCTCGGCGAAGTACCGCCCGGTCTATAAGGTCTTCTTCTGGGTCTTCGTGGCTTCCTGCGTGGGCCTTGGCTATCTCGGTGCCATGCCTCCGGACGGTGGCTATGTGATCGCGGCTCGCCTGCTGGCGACCTATTACTTCGCCTTCTTCATCATCATCATGCCGCTCCTGGGCCTCTTTGAGACACCCAAGCAGGTGCCTGCCTCGATCGCTGATGCGGTTCTGGGCAACGCCGCCGCGGCTGGCGCCAAGCACTGACCGACCGGGGAGATCGTCAACATGATCCGCTTCAAGACCCTCGGCCTGGCCGCCATTGTCGCCGTCACGGCCTTCACCACCGGCGCCCTTGCGCAGGAACATGGCCACGACACCAAGACGCCGGAGCGTCAGTCGTGGTCCTTCGCAGGCCCCTTCGGTTCCTATGATCGGGCGCAGCTGCAGCGTGGCTTCCAGGTGTTCCGGGAAGTCTGCTCCAACTGCCATTCGGCCAAGGGCCTCTATTTCCGCAATCTGGCGCAGCCAGGCGGTCCGCAGTTCTCGGAAGCGCAGGTCAAGGCGCTTGCGGCTGAATACAAGGTCAAGGATGGCCCGGCCGACGATGGCTCATACTACGAGCGTCCGGGCCGCCCGGCCGACCGCCTGCCGTCGAACTATGCCAATCCGGAAGCGGCCAAGGCTGCCCTTGGTGCTGCGCCCCCGGACATGACCGTGCTGGCCAAGGCCCGCAGCTACAGCCGTGGCTTCCCGCTGTTCCTGGTGGATCCGATCATCCAGTATCAGGAGCACGGCGTCGACTACATCTATTCGCTGATCGCGCTCGGCTATTCCGACGACAAGGATCCGAACCACAACGACTACTTCCCGGGCGGCCACATCGCCATGGGCAAGCCCCTGAGCGATGGGCAGGTCGAATATACCGATGGTTCGCCCAAGACTGTGCAGCAGTATGCCAAGGACGTGGCCTCCTACCTGATGTGGATGGCCGAGCCCAAGCTCGAGGATCGCAAGAAGACGGGCTTCCGGGTCATGGTCTTCCTGATCATCTTCGCGGGGCTGCTGTATTTCACCAAGCGTCGGGTCTGGGCTGCTGCTCACTGAGCGGTGGCACTTCCGACACAAAGGGCCCCTCGTGGGGCCCTTTTCGTTTTGAGTGATCTTCCCTTCGGGATGATCCGCAAGGGCCACAGGCGCCTGCTTGCCCGGCATCGGGCAGGGCCCTATTGTGCGCCCGCTCACGGCCGCCCCGCGGCCCTACAGGATCGACAGACATGACGATTGGTGCGGACATTACGGCTGCGGACATCGCCAAGGCCTTTATCGCGAGCATCGAGGCGAGGGCGAGCTTTGCCGAGCCCTACCCGCATCATCTGATCGAGCAGTCCATGCCGGCGCAGGTGGTGCATGACCTCGCCCATCTGCCGCTGGCTGCACCCGACCTTCATGGCGTCTCGGGGAAGCGTGAGCTCCATAACGATAGCCGCAGCTATTTTGATGACGAGGGACAGCAGCGTTTCGCGGTGGTCAAGACCGTGGCTGAAACCTTCCAGTCGATCGAGGTCGTCACGGCGATTTCAAAAGCCTTCGACGCGCCCATCGACGATACCTTCCTGCGGCTCGAATATGCACAGGATGTGGACGGCTTCTGGCTTGAGCCTCACACCGATCTTGGCGTGAAGAAGTTCACCTGCCTGCTCTATCTCTCGGAAGGTCACGAGGATCTGGGGACCGATATCTATCGCTCACCCGGCGAGCATGCGGCTCGCTCGCCGTTCCTGCCCGGTGGAGCCATGATCTTTGTGCCGTCCGACCGCACATGGCATGGCTTTGAGCGCCGCCCCATCAAGGGTGTGCGCAAATCCCTGATCCTGAATTATGTGACGCACGACTGGCGGGCGCGCGAGCAATTGTCCTTCCCGCAGCAGCCCGTTCGCGTGGCCTGATCGTGAAATCTCCTGCGGCCATGGCGAGCTCCGTCATCTCATGAGCTGGCGCGAGTTCTGGAACCGCGAGAATTCAATCTATGTGAGCCCGCGTCACCGCGAGCTGCATTACGACGGCATTGCCAAGGGCATTAACGCGCAGATCGAGGACGAGTCCTGGGTTGTGCTTGATCATGGCAGCGGGGAGGCGCCTTCGGCCGATCTGGTTGCCCGGCGCTGTGCCCGGCTGTACCTCTATGACGCAGCGCCGAATGTGCAGACCAAGCAGCGCCTGCAGTTTGGTCGCAACGAGAAGATTGTCGTGCTCGATGCCTCCGGTGTCGAGGAGATCCCGGCGGGCAGCCTCGACATGGTGGTGGCCAACTCGCTGATCCAGTATCTGTCGCGGGCTGAACTCGAGCACCTGCTCGACAACTGGCATGAGAAGCTGAAGCCCGGCGGCAAGCTCGTTCTGGCGGATGTGATTCCCGAGGGAGCCACCGCTGCCAATGACATCCGGGCCCTGCTCGGCTTTGCCTTCCGGGGGGGCTTCTTTCTCGAAGCCTGTGCCGGGCTGGTCTCCACGTTTTTTTCGGACTACCGGAAGCTGCGGACGGAACTGGGCTTGTCACGTTATCGCGAGGCCGACCTGCTGGCGCTGATCGGGGCCCACGGATTCGTAGAGGCCCGTCGCGGTGAGCCGAACATTGGCCATAACCAGGGGCGGATGCTTTTTACCGCGCGCCGCAGCTAGGCCTTTTTGGCGGGCATCCCAGGTTCCGCAGACAATTGTTTTGGGGAGAACCTCTGTTTCATCCCACATGATGCGACCCGCGCACAAAAATGATGCCAAAGGCGCTCCCCGTGGAAGCCAGGAAGTGATAGCTTGCACACCTAGAGAGCAATACCGGGGAGGCCGCCATGGATCGGGTAAAGGCATCTCTCGATGGTCCAGCTTTTCCTTGGACCCCATTCGTGCTTCTTGGTCTGATGTTTGCTTGCGTGACGTGGGTAGCCCTGTCGTAAACCATCCCGATGGAGGTGAACGATGATCCCGATTGAACCACCCCCTGCTGTAATGCCGCGATTCGTGATGTGGGGCTTCTGCCTCATCGCTGGCTCATGGGTTGGCAGCCTCCTCTGGCTGTCGACGCACTAGGCTCGGCCTGAGCTCTGGCTGAGTGAGCATTCCCCTGGACCGCACGGTTTGCGCCGTGCAGCCCCCGGTGGGCTTGCGCTCTCAAGATATCTCGTAGCGACTTGAAGAGCGGACCGTCTGGTCCGCGTTCCTCATCCCTTCCTGACCGCGAAGCGCGATTGCGCCACTTCCTTGCAGGTGATGAATTCGAGCAGGACGGGGATGCCTTCCTTGTTCTTTTCAAGCCCACGACGGATCGCAGGTATGATCTGCGCAGGATCCGTGATCCTTTCGCCATAACCACCAAGCGCCCTGGCGAAGTCAGCATAGTTCCCGGAAATATCCGTCGCCCGATAGCGCTCGGTCGAGACCGGCATGATGTCGAGCTCGCAGGCCATGGAGAAGTTGTTGAAGAGGATCGACAGGATCGGAATGCGGTAGCGGGCCGCCGTCTCGAAATCCATGCCGGTGAAGCCGATGGCCGCATCGCCCCACACATTGATGCAGGTCTTGTCCGGATGCAGGAGCTTGGCGCCCATGGCCAGGCCAAGCCCATAGCCGAGCTGGGTCGTCTTGCCCCAGCCGATATAGGACAGCGGAGTCTTCGACACCCAGAAGGGCGACAGCTGGTCGCGCGGACTGCCGGCATCATGGGTGATGATGGTGTTGGCCACATCCACCGTGTGCATCAGGTCGTTGATGACGCGATAGGGCGTCATCGGGGTCGCGGTGGATTCGAGTTTTGCCCGCCATTCGGCAAGCCACGAGTCGCGGATCTGGGCGATCTGCGAGGCGACCGTGCGGATGTCGCGTGACACTTTCAGAACCTTTGCAACTGCTGGCAGCAGCGCGTCGAGCGTCAGGGCTGCATCGCCGATCAGGCCGACATGCGCGTCGATGTCCTTGTTGAGATGCTTCGGGTCGAGGGTGGCGTGGATGATCACCTTGCCCCTGGGCATGGTGACACCGAAAGCCGTCTCGCCGAAGGAGCAGCCGATGCCGAAGATGACATCCGCCTCATCGAGAAAGTGACGCACGGCCTTCGGCATGGCCGCGCCGCCAGAGCCGAGCGCGAGGGGATGATCTTCCGGAAAGGCGCTCTTGCCTTCGAGCGAGGTGCAGACTGGCGCTGCGAGAAGTTCCGCGAGGTCCTTCACCTGCGACCATGCGCGCGCATAGTGGACGCCCTGTCCCACATAGAGCACCGGACGCTTGGCCTTCGCGAGAATCGCGGCGGCCTCTTCGACCGCGGCGGGGTCGGGGCCGTAGCGGGTGGCGATCACCGGGCGGTAGTCGAAATTCTCAGGCACGTCCTCCATCCAGAGATCCTTGGGGATCTCCACGACGCAGGGACCACCGCGTCCATTGCGCAACTGGGTGAAGGCACGGCGGAAGACATTGGGGATGTCGGCAGCGGAGGTGAGCTGCTCCACCGACTTGGTGTAATGCGCCATGTTCTTGGGCGCAGAAAAATTCGGATCCACATGCGCGAGGCGTCGATCGTAGCCGCCGGGCAGGACAAGCATGGGGACGGATTCGCTATAGGCCTGTGCGATGGCGCCCATGGTGTTCTCGACACCGGGCCCGTGCTGCATGGCGAAGACGCCGATCTTCTTGCCGCTCGACAGGCGAGAGACCGCATCGGCCATGTGAACGCCGATGCGTTCCTGTCGCACGGTGATAGGCCTGATGCCGGCGGCCGCAGCCGTCTCGAACATGCGATTGACCGGATAGCCAAAGAGCGTATCGACGCCCTCGCGCTTCAGGACTTCAGCGATGGCGTCGCCGACCTTCATGGGACCCTCCCGAACAATTTTTGTCGGGAGGGACTTTGCCTCAGTCCATTCGCTCAGGCCAGCGCAATCGCAGACACAAGGCGACCATAGTCGGGCTCGTTGCGATGCGTGCTGCGGCGATAGCTGAACAGCTGGTCTTCAAGCGCGTAGGTGTCGAGGCCGAGATTTTCGAAGGTGCCTACACCGGCTGCAACGAGCTGAAGCGAAATGAAGCCCGGAAGGTCGAAGAGCGCATGGCCATCGCGCTGTGAGGGCAGGAAGTAGCGGCTGTTGCTGGCATCTGCCTCGACAAAACGGGCGACGAATTCTGGCCCCACTTCATAGGAAGGCTGCGCAATGGTGGGACCCAGCACCGCGTGAATTTTTTCGCGCGCGGCGCCAAGCGACTCCATGGCGGTGAGGGTGGATTCGAGAATCCCGGTGTAGGCGCCCTTCCAGCCCGCATGGCAGGCACCGATGACGCGGGCCTGCGGCTCGGCAAACAGGATCATGCCGCAATCAGCGCCTGTGACCCCAAGGCCGATGCCGGGGACATTGGTCACGAGCCCATCGCAACGCGGGCGTTCACCCTCGGCCCAAGGCGTGGTGACGACGAGCGCATCGGCGGAGTGGATCTGATAGGGCACGAGCAAGGCGTCTGCGGCGACACCAACCGAGCGGGCCATGCGCGCGCGGTTCTCGGTCACGTTGCCCGGATCATCATTGGAACCCGTACCACCATTGAAACTCGCATAGACGCCCTGGGAGACACCGCCGTTGCGGGTGAAGAAGGCGTGGCGGATGCCTGGCAGGTCGAGCGCTTCGCTGCGGATCACCGGAACCTTCATGGCTGGTCCTCCTCGAATCCGGCAGGGGCGGCAAGGCCGGGCTGGGTCACTGCAATGACCTTGAAGAGCGTACCCATTTCGCGCTCGCCTGTCGCGGTGAGGCGATCGCAGGCGATCTGGATATTCTGCGCCTGCTGTTCCGTGGCGTTGCGCGAGAGCGAGGCCGCGCGCTGGTGGATGCCAAGCCTGTTCAGGAAGTCGCCCTGGGTCAGAGGCCCGAAGACGAGCGCGCCAGCGGCCTGCGCGGATGTCTTGAGGGCTGCGAAATCCACATGGACCGTCAGGTCCGCTTCGCCCGGATCTTCGAGGGGCGAGACGAACTGGTGTGCCTTGATGGCCTGCAGGGTCTCGCCGAAAGCCGTCTTGCCATAGCCATAGTCGATGATGAGCGCGGCACCACCCTGCCGGGTGAGACGCGATGCGATCTCGCCCATGACCTGCTGGGAGGTGAGGGCAAGTTCGAGCACGGTGCCCTGGGCGGCGGGCCTGGTCATGGCGCGTTCGGGTTCATTGGCCAGCGTGAAGACGAAGCGGCCCTGAGGGTCGGTGCCGACCAGACGCTCACGCCAGCCGACGGGGGTTTGCACGTAGTGGCGCACCGGCAGGGCATCGAAGAATTCATTGGCGATGAAGATCGCGGGACCCTCGGGCAAGGTCGCGATCTCGCGATGCCATGTCGCCTGAATGCCGGAGCTGGCGAGCCTCTCCTGCTGCAGCTTCATGAGCACCGGCGACATCTCGACAAGATGCACATCGAGGCTGTTGAAGAACTCCGGCACGACGCGGGCGGCGCGCAGGAGGTCCGACATCAGGGTGCCACGGCCGGGGCCGAGTTCGACAAGGCGCAGGCGATGGGGGCTGCCAATGGCATGCCATTGCTCGGCGCACCACAGGCCGAGGAGCTCGCCGAACATCTGGCTGATCTCGGGCGAGGTGATGAAATCGCCGGCTGCACCGAGCGGATCGCGCGTGACGTAGTAGCCTTGGACGGGATGGCCAAGGCACAGGCCCATGTAGCGGTCGAGCGGCATGGGGCCGTCGCTGGCGATCATCTCGCGCAGAAGGTCTGCAAGAGCATTCATTCAGCGGATGTCCGGCGCAGGGCCTGGACGAGAAGCCCGGCGCCCACGGCGATCAGCGGGAGCGAGAGCAGCATGCCCATGGTGGCGCCTCCAAACAGAAATCCAAGTTGCGGATCGGGCTCGCGAAAGAATTCGCAGACGATCCGCGCGACGCCATAGCCTATGCCGAAAATGGCGGATGCAAGGCCGGGCCGCTTCAGCCCGCCCGAGGCGATGACCAGCGCCATCACCAGCAGCAGGACGCCGCCCTCAAGCCCGGCCTCATAGAGCTGGCTAGGATGGCGGGGCAGGGGGCCTGCGCCGGGGAAGACCATGGCCCATGGCACATCGGCCGGACGGCCCCAGAGCTCGGGCTTGATGAAATTGGCCAGCCGCCCGAACAGGAGGCCGAAGGGGGCGACGACGCAGCAGACGTCGGCCACCGGCAGGACCGGGAGCAGGTATTTGCGGGCAAAGAGCCAGAGCCCCAGCGCGGCCCCGGCAAGACCGCCGTGGAAGGACATGCCGCCGTTCCAGACCGCGATGATGTCGGCAGGCTCGGCCAGATAGTGGGGCAGGTTGTAGAACAGCACATAGGCCAGCCGCCCGCCGGCCACCACGCCCACGGCCACATAGACCAGCAGGTCATCGAGGCTCGTGGGGGTCGGGCGGCGCACGGTGCCCCAGAGGGCATCGGAGCACACGATTCGCCGGGCCCAGCCCCAGCCGAGCAGGAGGCCGGCGATATAGGCCAGCGCGTACCAGCGGATCGGCAGGGGGCCGACCCAGAGGGCGACAGGGTCGATGGCGGGATAGGAAATCGCGAGGGGAATCATGCAGCGCCTCGTTGGAGCCCCGGTGTGCCCGCCGGGGGCCGGAGGGTCAAGGCAGAGCAGGGGTTCTGGAAAAATTTCTGCATCTCGAAAATTATCCTTGACAGCGGTGCGCTGGTCTGGCATGGTTCAGGCACGTTCGAGAGTTGCGCCTGCGGGCCACTGAACGTTCTTCTGACATTTTGAACATCTCACATCGCCCACTCTGAGCACTCGAAGCAGGTATCCTGTGTCGCAGAGCAATCAGCTGGGGGCGGTTTGGTTTGCCATGACCGATTTTCATTCTCCCGGACTAAGACCCATGCCGAAGATCCCGCCCCTCTGGCTGAAGATTCTCAATCTCGTCTCCATCGGAAAGGCCGCGGTTGGCGGTGCCGGCGTTGCGCTCGCGCTCATCGGTTTCGTCAATGTGGGCCTCGCGCTGACTGCGCTCGGACCCCTGCGCGATATATCGGCCGGGCAGCTGCAGGCCATTGCGGCCACCGGCAGCGTCGTCGCCGCCTTTGTGCAGATCGTCTCGCTGCGGGGTTGAGCCATGACGATGGCTTGGGGCAACGTGCTGCTGCCGAAGGACCAGAATGAGCTGACAGCCTTTTACCTGTTCTGGATGTCCCTCTTTCTCGTCGTCAATGTGGTCTGGGACTGGATGACGCCGCTGACGCGGGATTTCCATTTCCTGCACATCCGCGAAAAGCTTGGC
>CAISZN010000684.1 GCA_903889985.1 uncultured Hyphomicrobiales bacterium
ACACCCTGCTGCCACGCTTTGCCATGGAGATGGTGGCCAAGCCCATCGTCATTGGCCTCGATGACCTCGTGCCAGACAGCGCCGGCGAATTGTTCACGCTGACGCAGACGCCGGCCAGTGCCCTGCCGCGCGATGTGGCGCTGGCCTTCTCGGACGGCGATTTCGACTACCTGCCTGCGACGGTGTCCTCACGGCGCGTCGATGGCGAGGCGCAGGGCCGCCACAGTGTCGATCTCGCCGCCGTGCTGCCGCGCGCGGAGGCGCAGCGCCTGTGTGACATGGCGCTGGCCGATGCCTGGATCGGACGGGTGAGTGCGCACTTCACGGTTCGCCCAAGCCTGCTGGCGCTGGACGTCGGCGACCTTGTGCAGCTCGAAGTCACGGGTGCGCCCTCGCTGCTGCGCATCACGCGCATCACCGATCAAGGCGGCAGGCAGATCGAGGCGCGTGCGGTGGAACCGGGCATTCGCGATGCAGCGCGGCCAAGGCTCGGACGCCTGCCCGCCACGTCGCCCAGCATTGCGGGAGCGCCCCATGTGGAGGTGCTCGACCTCGCCATCGCGCGTGACGAGACGCAGGTGCTGCAGCATGTGGCCGTCTTTGCCGCGCCCTGGCCGGGGCCCATGGGGATCTGGCAGGGGAGCGGTGGCGATTTCACCTATCTGCGCGACGTGCCGCGCGCGGCGACCATGGGCACGCTGCTGAATGATCTTGCCGCAGCACCCGCAGGTCTCATCGACCGGCGCAACAGGCTGCGCGTGAAGCTCGACGGTGGCGTGCTGTCGAGCGTCGAGGAGGTGCAGATGCTTGGCGGCCGCAATCTTGCGGCGGTGGGCAGCAGCGATCTTGGCTGGGAGATCATCGGCTTTGCGAATGCCGAGCTTGTGGATGCTGACACCTATGACCTTTCCGAACTGCTGCGCGGCCTTGGTGGTGAGACCTTTCTCGCGGGCCGCACGCTTGCAGCCGGTGCGCGTTTCGTGCTGCTCGACGAAGCTGTCGTGCCACTGGCGCAGGGGCTCTCCGCCCTTGGCGTGGCGGCGACCTATCGGGTGGCAAGTCTGGCGCGCGGCTATGGCGATGCGGCGAGCCTCAGCTTCACGGCGACGCCGGGACCCAAGGCGCTGATGCCCTTTGCGCCCGTCCATGCGCGGGCCAAGCGCGGCGCGGATGGGGTGACCTTCAGCTTCATCCGATGCGGACGACGCGATGCGGATTCCTGGGAGGCCTTCGACATCCCCCTTGGCGAGACAAGCGAAGCCTATCGGCTCGACCTCTTCCGCAACGGATCGCTCGTGCGCGAGATCGCGGCGAGCACCACAGCGCTTCTCTATCCGGCGGCGCAGGAGCTGGCCGATTTCGGCACGGCCTGCAGCAGCTTCGACATTGGCCTGCGGCAGGTGAGCGCCGCCGTCGGGCCGGGCTTTGGATTGCGCACGCAGGTGCAGGTTTTCTGACGAGGGAGATTGCGATGACGGATACATTTCGACTGGCCCTGCCGCTGATTGATGCGGCGCAGGCCCAGAAGCACGTGACGCACAACGAGGCGCTGGCGCTGCTGGATGCCATGATCCACCTCGCGCTCGACGGGCTCGACGTGAATGATCCGCCTGCTGCCCCCACCATCGGCCTGCGGGTAACCGTGGGCGCTTCGCCCACCGGACTCTTCGTGGGCCATGCGGGTGCCATCGCTGCCTATGACGATGCGGGCTGGCGCTTCCTGACGCCGCGCGCGGGCTGGCGGGCGCAGGTACTGGCGGATGGGCGCAGCGCTGTCTTCGACGGCGCCAAGTGGGTCTACGCGCCGCCCTACAACGGCCCGCCGGAGGTGCTGCCGCATCTGGGCATCGGCACAAGCGCCGATGCTTCCAATGCCTTCGCGCTGCGGGCCGACAACGCCCTGTTCACCGCCCGCGACGTCTCGGAGGGTGGCGGCGACATGCGGGTGAAGCTCAACAAGCCCGCGCCGGAGCGCACGGCCTCCGTGATGCTGCAATCGAACTGGTCGGGCCGCGCCGAGATCGGCCTGTGCGGCGATGACCGGCTGCGCATCAAGGTCTCGGCCGACGGGGGCACCTGGCACGACGCCATCGTGATCGATGCGGCGAGCGGCAAGGTGAGCTTTCCCAACGGGACGGCGTGAGGGCGCACCCTCCCCTTGATGGGGAGGGTCGACGCACGCAGTGCGGCGGGGTGGGGTGAGGCTGCGATTTCGTATCGGGTTTGACTGAAGCTG
>CAISZN010000685.1 GCA_903889985.1 uncultured Hyphomicrobiales bacterium
CGCGGGTGAGCACCGCCTGCAGATAGATCTCCTCTTTGTTGCGGGCGATGGTGTCGGGTGCGTCTAGGCGCACGCCCTTCGGCGCAACTGCAATGCCATCCCATACAGGCTCGGCCGCATGGCACATGCTGCAGCGGCTGACAACGACATCCACCACATGCTGGGGTGCCTGTTCAGCCTTGGCGATCACAACAGGATCGGGCAGCGGTGCCAGTCCAATCTCATCGCGCAGGCGCGGCACGGTCAGCGCGCCGATGGCAATGGCCGCCAGCAGGCAGATCGTGGCAACACCCCAGGTCCACCACTTGTCTCCATTGCCTGCGTGGCGCTCGTTGTAGAAAACGCGCACCAGCGCGCCTGCGACCAGCACCAGCCCGACCACGACGAAGGCATAGGGCGAGGAATAGGTCAGCGGATAGTGGTTGGAGATCATCAGGAAGATGACCGGCAGCGTCATATAGTTGTTGTGCGCCGAGCGCTGCTTGGCCTGCATGCCGTAAACCGCCGGCGGTTCCTTGCCTTCCTTCAGAAGAGCCACGACCTTTCGCTGGTTGGGAATGATGTTCAGGAACACATTCGCCGTCATGATGGTGCCCATCAGGGCGCCGGTATGGATGAAGGCCGCGCGAGCCGAGAACACCCGCTGGAACAGCGCTGCCATGGCGATGATGTAGATAAAGCCGATGGCTGCGAGCAACGCGGGCTTTTCGGCAATCCTGGAATTGCAGAGCCAGTCATAGAGCAGCCAGCCGACCGCCAGGGCCGCCATGCCAACGCCAGCACCCACGACCGGATTCATGTCGAGGACTGCCGGGTCGATCAGGAACAGGCTCGCGCGCAGGTAATAGACCCAGATGAGCAGGAAAAAGCCCGAGATCCAGGTCGAATAGGCCTGCCATTTGTGCCAGATCAGTTCTTCCGGCAGGTCATGTGGCGCAATCGTATATTTCTGCACCTGATAGAAGCCGCCACCATGCACTTCCCAGGCCTCCCCATAGACGCCGGTCGGCAGGGTCGCGCGTTTGCGCAGGCTGGCATCGAGATGCATGAAATAGAAGGACGAGCCGATCCAGGCGATCGCCGTGATGATGTGAATCCAGCGCAGAACGAGGCTGCCCCAGTCGTGGATGATCATTTCCATGATATCAGTGTCCCCCTGCGCGGCATTGCGCCGCGGCTGATTTGCACCCTTGGCAAGCTGTTGTAGGGTCGCACGAAAGATAGATCGCAGAGACCCCGTTGATGCTGGAAAACATGCGCTCCTTCGCGCGCGTCGTGGAAACCGGCAGCTTCTCGGAGGCTGCACGGCGAATGCGTGTTTCCGCCAATGTCATGAGCCATCGCATCCAGGCGCTTGAAGCCCATCTCGGCTGCCGCCTGTTCAACCGCACCACGCGGCGGATGTCGCTCACCGAGCAGGGCCGCGTCTTCTACGACCATGTCATCGAGGCCCTGCAGATCCTCGATGAAGCGCAGGCCAATATCGGCGAACTTGGCGTGCTGCCGCGTGGCGTCATCAGGGTGGCCGCGCCACTCGGCCTTGGCCGGCGTCTTGTGGCGCCCGTCGCCGCGATCTATCAGGACGCCCATCCGATGATCGACGTGCAGCTGCGGCTCACGGAGCGGCGCATTGATCCCATCGCCGAGGCGATCGATCTGACGCTGCAGTTCACCGACCAGTGCGACCCGGGCATGATCATGCGCAAGATCGGCGATGCCAGGCGCCTGCTGTGTGCTGCGCCGGACTACCTTGCCCGCAAGGGTATGCCGCAGTGCATTGCGGATCTTGCGGGCCATGACTGCCTGCTGCTGAGATTTCCGGGCTCGCTTGAGTTCCGATGGCCCCTGATCGTCGAAGGGGTCGAGGCCAGCGTGCCCGTATCGGGGCATCTCGATGCGGATGACGGCGACGTGCTGACGGCCTGGGCGCTTGATGGCCGCGGCATCGTGCTGAAACCGGCCTTCGAAGTGGCAGAGCACCTGGCGACCGGTCGCCTCGTTCCGGTGCTGAACAGTTACCCGCCGCCATCCGCCATGCTGGCTGTCCTGACCCCGGAACGCCGGCTGGTGCCCCTGAAGGTTCGTGCCTTTACCGACCTGCTCATCGAGCACGGGCGGCGCTATCTGGCAGGGGAAATGGGCAGGCTCGCGCAGGGCGTGGCTCCGGAGATCAGGGACAGCGGCATGGTGGGGTAGGATCGGACGCATCAAAACCCGGCCCGGACCCTGCATAAAGGGAGGCTGGGGACCAAAGATTATCCAATTTGATTTGGAAATCAGAGAGGCTTCTTGGGTTAGACTGCGTTGGAAACGAGGGGGCCCGGAATGGGACGACTGTCGACACATGTTCTGGACACGGTGCGCGGGAAACCGGCGGCGGGGGTCAAGGTTGACCTTTGGCGTCTTGGGCCGGATGGCGGCCGTACCCACGTGGCGGCCGCGCTCACAAATGCGGATGGCCGCACGGATGCGCCGCTCCTGATCGGCGACACCTATGCCACGGGCGGCTATGAAATCACCTTCGAGATAGGGCCCTATTTCAAGGCAGCCGGGCAGGGCGACACTCCGCCGTTCCTCGACGTGGTGCCCATCCGCTTCCACATGACCGAGCCCGACGGCCATTATCACGTTCCCCTCGTCTGCACGCCCTGGAGCTACTCCACTTACCGCGGCTCCTGATCGGATCGACACTGATGCAAGATTCCTACCCTCGCGATCTCTCCGGCTACGGCCGCACCCCTCCGCATGCGGAATGGCCTGGTGGCGCCCGCGTCTGCCTGCAGTTTGTCCTCAATTATGAAGAGGGCGGCGAGAACAACATTCTCCACGGCGATGCTGCCTCCGAAGCCTTTCTGTCCGAGATCGTGGGCGCCGTGCCCTGGCCCGGCCAGCGGCACATGAACATGGAGTCGATCTATGAATACGGCTCCCGCGCCGGCTTCTGGCGTCTCTACCGCATGTTCAGCGATCGTGGCCTGCCGCTGACGGTCTTCGCCGTCGCCAAGGCGCTGGAGCGCAATCCCGAGCCGATCGCGGCCATGAAGGAAGTTGGCTGGGAGATCGCCAGCCACGGCCTCAAGTGGATCGACTACAAGGACTTCACGCTCGCCGACGAACGGGCCCATGTGCTGGAGGCAATCCGCCTGCACACCCGGCTCACCGGCGAGCGCCCGCTTGGCGTCTATCAGGGCCGGGCTTCCGAGCACACGCTGCGGATTGTCATGGAGGAGGGTGGCTTGCTCTATGCGTCGGATTCCTATGCGGATGACCTGCCCTATTGGGTGAAAGGCCCAACCGGGCAGCAGCTGGTGATCCCCTATACGCTCGATGCCAATGAC
>CAISZN010000686.1 GCA_903889985.1 uncultured Hyphomicrobiales bacterium
GAACAGGTCCGGTACGCTGTCGCCCTGCACGATGCCGCGCACCGAGCGGCCGCGCAGCATGGCGCTGAGGATGTTCACCGGAACGGTCTGGGTCGGGCCCTTGTTGGCGATGAGGCCGCAGGTGCCCAAGGGGCCCACGCAGTCGATGGCCTGCTTCAACACCGGTTCGACGGCGGTTGTATCGAGCGCATAGTCGACGCCCCGGCCTGTGGCTGAAAGGATCTCGGCCAGCGCGTCACTGCGGCTGCCGTTGATGATGTGTGTGGCGCCGAGTTCGCCCGCCAGCGTCAGCCGCTCCTCGACCACGTCGATGGCGAAGATTTTTCCCGCCCCGGCAATCCTTGCCGCCATGATGGCCGCAAGCCCCACCGCACCCGTACCGAAGACCGCGATCGTTTGGCCCGCGCCGAGCCGAAAACTGTTCAGCACGGCGCCGGCGCCCGTCTGCAGGCCGCAGCCCAGTGGTCCCAGAAGCTCCAGCGGCGCATCCTTGCGGACTTTTATGGCGTTGCGCTCGTTGGCGATGGCATGGGTGGCGAAGGAGGACTGGCCGAAAAAGCTGCCATGCAGCGGCTGGTCCTCGCAGGTGAGCGTGGTCGACCCGTCGAGACGCTTGCCGCCGAAGCAGACGGCTGCGACCTCATAGCAATAGGACGGCTTGCCGGCCGAACAGGTGGGGCAGCGACCGCAGGAATCGAAGGTCAGCACCACATGGTCGCCGGGTGCCAGCTTGCGCACATTGGCCCCGACCTTCTCGACGATGCCCGCGCCCTCATGGCCGAGCACGATGGGGCGGGGCGAGAGGCCGGGCACCTTGGCGACCTTGAGGTCGGTATGGCAGATCCCGGTGGCGACCACGCGCACCAGCACTTCGTCGGAGCGCGGCTCTCCCACGGCGATACATTCGATGGGCATGGAGAGCTCGTGGCCACGCAGGACCGCCGCACGCATGTTCATGGGAACCCCCTTCGTTTCGACTTCTCCTATAGTCTAACCCCGGGATCCGCCAGAAGGCTTCCTGGTTCAGCGCCATGGGAAAAGCCGGGCCACTCGCGGAAAAGTCAGGCGATCCTAACCAATTCCTGTGCTACCTGATCCAGCGCAAAGACCCGGCCGGTGGACTCCGGCAGGGTGAGACCATCCGCCACGTGCCCGCTCGACCCGGGCGGCGTTATGTGGTGGACTGTGGGGGCCCTGGAGGGTCTCCATGCGGATCAGTCCGTCTGGGGGCGGGCTAAGAAGGACAAAGTTGTCATGGATTACCGTGGTTACTTCGACCAGGCGATCGAACGTCTCAAGACGGAGCGCCGCTATCGCGTGTTCGCGGATCTGGAGCGCGATGCAACCCGTTTCCCCTACGCCCTGTGGCGTCCTGAGGGAGAGGCCGACAAGCCGCGTGAGGTCACCATCTGGTGCTCGAACGACTATCTCGGCATGGGTGGCCAGGCGGAGGTGATCGAGGCCGTGACCAAGGCCGCCGTGCGCCACGGTGCTGGTGCTGGCGGAACCCGCAATATTTCTGGCACCCACCATCCGATCGTCGAGCTCGAAATGGAGCTGGCGGACCTGCATGGCAAGGAAGCCTCCCTGGTCTTCACGTCAGGCTGGGTCTCGAACCTCGCCGGCATCTCGACCATCGCCGGCCTGCTGCCCGATTGCCTGATCCTGTCGGACGCGCTGAACCACAATTCCATGATCGAGGGCATCCGTCGCTCGGGCTGCGAGAAGCAGCTCTGGCGTCACAACGACATGGCTCATCTTGAGGAACTGCTGATCGCGGCTGGTCCTGACCGCGCCAAGCTGATCGTCTTCGAGAGCCTCTATTCCATGGATGGCGACATTGCCCCCGTGGCGGAGATCGCCGACCTCGCAAAGAAGTACAATGCGCTGACCTATGTGGACGAGGTCCATGCGGTGGGCATGTATGGCCCGCGTGGTGGTGGCATCTGCGAGCGCGAAGGCGTGATGGACCGCATCGACATCGTCGAAGGCACGCTGGCCAAGGGCTATGGCACGCTGGGCGGCTATATCGCAGCGAGCATGGCGATCATTGATGCGGTGCGCAGCTATGCACCCTCCTTCATCTTCACGACAGCCCTGCCGCCGACAGTCGCGGCTGGCGCTTGTGCCGCGGTGCGCCACCTCAAGAAGTCTGGTGTCGAGCGCGAGCGTCATCAGCGCATGGCGCATCTGACGAAGCATGCCTTGCAGGCTGCCGGCCTGCCGGTGATGTCCAATCCCTCCCACATCGTCCCCGTGATGGTTGGCGACGCAGAGAAGTGCAAGCAGGCGAGCGATCTCCTGCTCGAGCGCCATGGCATCTATATCCAGCCGATCAACTATCCGACCGTGCCGATCGGAACGGAACGGCTGCGCATCACCCCGACGCCCCGGCACGAGGATGCCCACGTGGCCCTTCTCGTCGAGGCGCTGGTGGATGTTTGGAAGACGCTTGGCCTGCCCTTCTCGGAAGCGAAAATCATTCCGATGACCCGTCCGGCCGTGGCGACTGCGCCTTGCACCTATCCGGAGATGAAGCGCGCTGCCGAGTGAGGCAGTTCTGGACCGTGCGCTCCTGATCCCGTCCAATCCCAAGGGCCGCTCATGCGGCCCTTTTCATTTGCGGCCGTCCTTGCCCACGATCGTGTTCAGGCTGAGCGGCAGCCCGAAGTTCAGGAAAAAGAAGCGCGAGAGGTGGTGCGCAGCCACATAGAAGGGGTCGAAGCC
>CAISZN010000687.1 GCA_903889985.1 uncultured Hyphomicrobiales bacterium
ACATGCGACAGGGAGATCGCATTATAGAGATCGACGAAGGCGTTGACCTGCGGCAGCGCATCGCCTGCCAGCACGCGCTTGACCAGCCGCTCCACCGATGAGCGATAGCTCGTGCTCTTGATGCCAAATCCCTTGTAGGCGCGCCGCCAGGCGGCGATGCCGGGACTGGCGGACAGCTCCATCCCGCTCCAGCGCGAGCGACAGGCGGTTTCGGCTTGTGCGACACAGGTGGCGATGCCAGGGGTGCGCGCGGCGGGAACGCCGCTCCCCTCCAGCAGCACGAGCGCCACCCGGAAATCCGGGAAACGCGCCAGCACGTTGCCAATGTCGAGCTGCATCCCCTCGCTCCTACTTTGCGAAGGGCGCGGTCTCGCCGAACTTGCCGGCAAAGACGATGTCGCCAAGCGGCTTGCGTCCGCGCGGTTCCTTTTCGCGGCCGGGCAGTTCCTCGGGCAGGGCTTCCGGATCGCCGGGATGGCCCAGCGCAAAGCCGATCACGACGTCGACGTCGTCGGGCACACCGTAGGTGGCCCGCACCCTGTCGCGATCAATGCCGGCGGCCTGATGCACAACAAGGCCAAGCGCTTCGGCCTGCAGGCTGAGCTGCGCCACCGCCGCGCCCGTATCGTACCAGTGGTGCATGTTGGCGCTGCCATTGTCGGCAAGCTTGCGAGTCAGCGCGAAGATGAGCACCGGCGCAGGGCGTGCCCAGCGCTGGTTGCGCGGATTGAAGCAATCGGCGGCGGCATCATGGGCTGCCGTGTCAGCGCTGGTGGCAACGATGAAGCGCCACGGCTGGCCATTGTTGGACGAGGCGGCCCAGCGTGCAGCCTCGAAGACGGAGGCGAGATCGGAGGCGGACACAGGCGTCGGGGCGAAAGCGCGGGGGCTCCAGCGATGGCGGATGAGGTCGTGAACGGCGCTGCTGGTAATAGCGGGCTTGGGCTGGCGAGCCATCTGAATCTCCGAACCTGAAATCCTAGTCTGTGGCGCCGACGGCAGCCTTCACCTTGTCGACGAAGGCAGGCGAAGCGCCGGTGATCTTCTCAGTCAATGCCTGAACGTCCTGGGCCGTGCGAGGGGAAATCGCCAGGCTGCGCCTGGTTGCATCCTCCAGAAAAGCGGGATCCCTGACCATGGCATCGAAGGCTGCGCGCAGGGCACGCGCGCGATCCTCTGGCACATTGGGGCCAAGGGCAAGCGCACGCGCATGAGGGGTGCCAGCCGCCAGGAACCCGGCGATCTCGCGCGCTTCACCCTGCGACAGCTCGATGAGGGTTGGCACATCAGGCAATTCGGGCATGCGGGAGAGGGTGAAGACGACGGGGATGACGACCTTCTTCTCCTTCAGCCAGCTCGCGTTGCCGCCGATGAGATTTTCCCAGGCGATGACCCAGCCCGATATTTCGCCGCGCTCCATGGCCAGATTGAGGTCGCCGCCAGTGGGATAGCCGGAGATGAGCCTGAACTTTCCATCCAGCGCCTCCTTCAGCATGGCGGCCCATTGGTAGCTCAGGTGGGAGCGGCCCATGGTGCCGAGCACGAGGTCCCTGGCCTTCAGGTCGGAAATCGTCGTGCCGGGTGCCGTGCTCCAGATGGCGAGGACCTGGCTGATCTGGTCATAGGCGCCAAGCCATTTGAACTTTCGCGAATCAAAGCGGATGCCCTGGGGCTGCAGCTTCTCGATCAGCGGCAGCGCATGGGCGAGCAGGATCTTGCTGCCATCCTGGGGAGCCGGGCCGAAGATGTAATTGCCTGCGGTCGCCCCACCGGCACCCGGCATATGTTCAACGACAATATTCGGATTGCCGGGAATGAAGCGCGGCAGGTGCTGGGCAATGAGCCGACCGTAGAGATCATAGCTGCCGCCGGGCCCGGTGCCCATGATCAGCGACACCGTCCGACCGCGATAAAAGTCTTCCACGCTCTGGGCGCTGGCCCCGGCCGTGGCGAGAACCAGAGCGAATGCCGCGACGATGAAAACCGTGATGCGTGGCATGAAAGCCTCCCCTGAAGGTTGCCAACAGACAAGGGGAGGGACGGCAGGCGAGTCAACGGGGCGGCCATCACAGGCGCGTGGGTCAGGGGCGCATCAGGGTTTCGGGCCAGGTGCTGCCCTCGCAGGCGGGCTTTTCCTGCGTGCCATGGTGAATGAATTCTTTCAGCGCGTGTGACAGGGCCGAAAATTAGTGATTCCGGTCAATTTTATCTCCTGATTTTCACTTTTTTCGCTTGGCGTTTACGTCTCACTTTCAGTTCGAATGCTAGGCAAGGGCAGGTTCTGACTTGGTCCCATGCTCCATGTCCATTGGCTTCAGCGTTCGCCCCAGCGTCCCGGATCGGACTGCCAGGCCCCACGATGGCCTTGCAAAGATGCGTGCCGTGTTCGATCTGCTGATCGACGAGGCGCTCAATCGCCTGCATACGGAGGCTTTTGGCACGTCGCGCGCCGATGAGGTGCCGGCTGACCTGCGGCAGAGGCAGCGGGATCACTGGTTGACTCTTCTCGGTGGCGGGTCTGCCGATTCGGCCAATCATCCCCATGCTGGCCGGGCGGTGAATCCGGAGGCGCTGGCCCGGGGCTATGCGGCTCTTTCTCAGACTCTGCTTGAGAGCGTGCTCGGGCAACAGCTCGTGCGCACCATGCAGGGCCGGCGGGAGGAAGCGACAGCGCTCTCCCAGTCGGCCAATGCACTGGTGCAGATTGTCATGCGCGATCTGGGATGCGCCGTGGCCGCCTGCGAACGTTTGTGCGACGACATGCGCCGGCGCGCCGAGGAAGAGAGCCTGCTGATGGCCTCCCATCAGGGCGAGGCCTTCAATGCGATTTCGCGCGGGCTGCAGGAGCTTGCCGAGGGCAATCTCTCCGTGCGGGTGACGACGCGGCTCGCGCCTGAATTCCTGGAGATGAAGAGCCAGTTCAACGCGGCGGCCGAAACGATCGAACTCGGTGTTGCCGGTCTCTCGGATTCCGCCCGTCGCATTCAGTCACGCCTGTGCGAAGTTGCGAGTGCCGCGGATGAGCTTGCTGCGCAGGCCGCTGCACAGGGCAGTGATGGACTTGCACAGCCCGCTGCCGCCCTTCGTGACCTGGCAGAGAGTGCGCATGAGCTTCTGGTTCACACATCCTTTTTCGGGGTGAGCGAGGAAGCGGCGCAAAAGGCCCAGGTGGTCCACGCCGATGTCTTCGCACCACAGGGCAGCGCCGGCGTCGCGATCACCGCCTGCGGTGCAGAGGTCGTGGCCGTGTCCGACCCGACGAACTGGGACGAGTTCTGATTTTCAATGGGCCATTCGGTCCCAGCACAGCCTGAGCCGCGCTGCGGCTGCTGCGCATTGGTGAGGCCGAAGCGCTTCCCCACCCTCCCCTTGATGGGGAGGGTCGACGCACGCAGTGCGGCGGGGTGGGGTGAG
>CAISZN010000688.1 GCA_903889985.1 uncultured Hyphomicrobiales bacterium
GGCAGGCCCTGAAAGGCCCGCCGGCAGGAGCAGGCCAGTTGGTTCCTCGCCAATCGCCTTGCCATCCGCCCTGCGAAAGCCCTGCTCGATCCAGTAGCGGCCCGGATGCTTGGCCTTGCGGTTGGAACTGCCGCTGTATCCCGGCGGCAGCACGACCTCGTAGCCCCATGGAATTTCGCTCGACCAGCCGGCCTTCCGCAGGAAGTTGGCGGTTGATCCAAGGGCATCCGGTATCGAGTCGACAATATCCCGACGACCATCGCCATCCAGATCAACGGCCAGCCGCAGGAAAGTCGAGGGCATGAATTGGGTGTGGCCGAAGGCTCCCGCCCAAGATCCGGTCAGGGACTCCGGGGCAATGTCGCCATTCTGGATGATCTTGAGAGTGGCGATGAACTCCCCGCGGAAATAGTCCTGCCGGCGGCCGGTGCAGGAGAGGGTCGCCAGCGACTGGACCAGTGGCCGCTTGCCGATCGACTTGCCGAAATCGGATTCGACACCCCAGACGGCGACGATGGTCGCCGGATCAACCCCATAGCGGGCCTGGGCACGGGCGAGCGCGTCCGCATGGGTGCGCAGGCGGGCCTTGCCATCGGCGATCCGCTCATCATCCACGAGGCCGGCAAGATAGTCCCAGATTGCGGTGGTGAATTCCGGCTGCTTGTCGAGGAAGCTGGCGGCATCATTGGGCTCGAGCCCACGGGTCTGGCCATCGAAGGTGGCCGCGCTGATCCCTGCAGCGAGTGCCGGGCCGCGCAAGGCGGCCAGGCATGAGTTGAAATCTGCCCGCGCCGCCCCGCTCAGCAGGACAAGGCAGGCGAGAGACAGGACAAGGCGGTTCGATTCGCGCATGGGCCTTAGCCTAACGCCATTCGGCTTGCGCTTGAATGGCCGCCTGCCCGGCGCGCTTACTCAGATCCAGGGACGCTCGGCGACCTTGGCCGTCTCGTAGCCCTTGATGCTGTCCTGCTTCTGCAGGGTCAGGCCGACGCCGTCCAGGCCATTCAGCATGCAATGCTTGCGGAAGGCATCGATTTCGAACTTGACCAGGCCACCATCGGGGCCGCGGATTTCCTGCTTCTCGAGATCGATCGTCAGCGTCGCATTGGCGCCACGCTCGGCATCGTCCAGCAGCTTGTCCAGATCCTCGCGCGACACCTGGATCGGCAGCACGCCATTCTGGAAGCAGTTGTTGTAGAAGATGTCCGCGAAGCTGGTGGAAATCACGCAACGAATGCCGAAGTCCATCAGCGCCCAGGGCGCGTGCTCGCGCGAGGAGCCACAGCCGAAATTGTCTTCCGCCACGATGATCTTGGCGTTGCGATAGGCGGGCTGGTTGAGGATGAAATCCGCATTCTCCGAGCCATCCGCATTGAAGCGCATCTCCGAGAAAAGGCCCGCGCCGAGACCCGTGCGCTTGATCGTCTTCAGGTACTGCTTGGGGATGATCATGTCGGTGTCGATATTGCGGATCTTCATGGGAGCCGCGACACCCGTCAGCGTGGTGAACTTGTCCATCTGTCCTGCCTCGTTCCCGCCCGGCGCATGGCGGGCCTAGTGAGCTGAGGCCTTCTAGCAAGAGCCGGGGCAGGAGGAAAGCGGGGCGTGCGAGGCCGCGCGCGCTCACCGGAGGCCCCCTGGTCACCAAACATTAAGCATCGACCCGCAACCTTGTGCCATGCACACCCAATTGCCCGACGGACCAGCCACCCGGATCACCCGCCTCATCGAGCGCATGGGACGGCTCACCCGTGCCCGCGAAAGCGGCAGCGGCGAGCTGAACCCGGCCCAATGGGAGGCCCTGCGGTTCCTCGCCCGGGCCAACAGCTGGTCGCGCCAGCCCTCCCAGGTCGCCCGCTGGATTGCCAGCAGCAAGGGCACCACCTCGCAGACCCTCGCCAGCCTTGAGCGCAAGGGCCTTATCGCGCGCCGCAAGAACCCGGACGACCGGCGCGGTGTCCTGCTGGAGCTGACGGAACGCGGGCATGCACTGGTCAGCCAGGACCCGCTCTCGGATCTCTCGCGCTCCATCGGGCGCCTGCCGCCGCTCCATGCAGCGGCGCTCTCCCAGAGCCTCGTGCAGATTCTCAGCGACCTTGCCGGGGAGCAGGCCCAGCCGGGCTTCGACACCTGCCGCAGCTGTCGGCACTTTCGAGTCGGCGAGACTGCGCCAACCTGCGCCCGCTTTGGCGCATTGGCCTCAGAGGACCTGACTGCCATCTGCGCCCATAGCGAAGCCTGACCGGCAAAAAGCCGGGGCTTTCAGCCCGCAGCCGTCTCGATCGCGTCCATATCTGCGTCGGAAAGGCCGAAATGGTGCCCGATCTCATGCACGAGCACATGGGTCACAACCGCACCCAGCGTCTCGTCCTGATCGCACCAGAAGTCGAGGATCGGGCGCCGATAGAGCCAGATCATGTTGGGGAGTTCGCCCGTCTCAGGACCCGCCCCGCGATGAGGCAGTCCGCGACCGTGGAACAGGCCCAGAAGGTCATATTCGGTCTCGCAATCCATGTCGTCGAGGGTCTCCTCGTCAGGAAAATCCTCCACACGAATGACGAGCCCCTCGCATAGGGCCTGAAACGTCTGCGGCAGGCTTGCAAAGCCACGCGCTGCCAGATCCTCAAGATCGGCGAGCGTGGGGGCCGTGCGGGCAGCAATGAGATTGAGCGGATCGGTCATGGTCTGCATGTAAGCATGCGAGAGCCCGATCACCAGCGTCGGTAACGAGCGATCAAGGAGCACGTGCGACTGTGGCCGTGTTTCAAATGGATTCGTTTCGTGACCCATGTCGTTCCCGCCACCCGCCCGGTCGGCCTGCAACCCAGTTTGGGATTGCAGCTGGCACCGCTTTTCCTGGTCGCCGTGGCCTATCATTGGCGCCAGCATTTCCAGATGCTGGTCAGCGTCTGGCGTGAGGGCACCTGGTATGACACGGACGATGCCATGCGCATGGTGGGTGTGCGGGCCTTCCTCGAAGGTCAGGGCTGGTTCGATCTGGTCGCCCACCGCATGGGAGGCGATACACCAGTGGTGATGCACTGGTCACGGGTGGTCGATGTGCCGCTGGCCCTCATAATCCGCTTTTTCAGCATGTTCGTCTCACAGCCCATGGCCGAGACGCTGACGCGCCTGGCATTTCCGACCCTCCTGCTGATGCTCCTGCTGATCGCTCTGATGCGCGTGGCCGAGCTGATCGGCGGGCCTGCGGCGCGCTGGCCGGCGCTGGTGCTGGGCGCGATGGGCGGACCCACCGCCGAGCAATTCGTGCCCGGCCGTATCGACCATCACGCGCCACAGATCGTGCTGCTGGCCTTCATGACGCTCGCCCTGCTGAAAAGTTTGCAGTCAACAGGCACCCGTCAGGCTGTCATCGCCGGAGCCTTGGCAGCGCTCTCGCTCGCCATCAGCATCGAGAACGTGCCTTTCTTTCTCGCAGCCATCGCCTGCCTGGGCATCCGCTGGATTTGCCGTGGCCCATCGGCACGCGACAGTCTGGGCGGTTTTGCAGCGGGGCTGGGAACGACGGCCGCCATTCTGTTCGGGCTCACGGTGCCGCCCGGCCTTTGGTCCGCCCCTGTCTGTGATGCCTTCGGTGCCCCCTATGCGGTTGGCGTCCTGGCGGGCTGTGCATGCCTGGCTGCCATGGCCAGATGGACTCCGGCCGGAATTCCTGGCCGCCTTGTCGCGGCCGGAACTGGTGCGGCAGTCCTGCTGGCGATCATGCAATTCGCCTATCCGGGCTGTCTGGGCAGCCCTTTCGGCAACCTGCCGCCCCTGCTGAAGGAACTCTGGCTCGACCATGTGGGCGAGGCCAGACCGCTCGCTTCCGTGATAGGTCAGGACCCTCTGCTCGCACTGCCATACCTTGGTCCACCGCTGGTCGCCCTTGTGGCGGCTCCCTGGCTCGCGTGGAAGACACAGGGTGCCAGACGAGATGGCTTTCTCCTGCTGGCCGGGCTGACTGCTGCGGGTTTGCTCGCCGCAGCCTGGATGGTGCGCGCCGAGAGTTCTCTGGGCGTCCCCGTCATGATCACCTGCGCCGTCATTGCGGGCGCCACCGCAGCTCGGCTCAAGCCGGAACAGGGACAGCTGATGCCGGTCCTCCTGCCGCTCACAGTCAGCATGTTGCTGAGCAGCGCCGTGCTTGGAGCCCTCGTGCCCGATAAGCCCGCACCAACGCGCACCGGCGCAGATGGCGCACCCATCGCAAGCTGCACTGCAACACAAAGTCTTGCTGAACTCGGCCGGCTTCCAACCCTGCGATTGCTGACACTGATGGATGCCGGGCCGATGATCCTGGCCCAGACAGCCCATTCCGTTTTCGCGGCTCCCTATCATCGCAACATCGTCGGCAATCTTGCCGCGCTGCAAACATTCCGCGCACGACCCGACCAGGCCCGCGAGATCGCGCAAAAGGCAGGTGCAACGCATCTGGCTTTCTGCGCGGGACTCACCGAAGTTGACGTCCTGCAGGATGGAGCCCCTGACGGATTGGCTGCAAAACTGGCAAGACACGAGGTGCCGGACTGGCTCACGCCGATTTCAACGCCGGGTGTTTGGCAGGTCTTCAGGGTCGATTGATCCCCTCCCGGATTCGTGCATATCTGACCGCCTGTAATCACATGGGTGAGAGCTCGCGTGCGGGCAGACCCTGAGGCGCGCCAAACGTGCGTTGTGGAGGAAGAGGATGATCGACGAAAAGCGCCGCGAGTATTACGCGGGCGGCTTGCTCTTCGTAGTGGGAGCATCGGCGGCTACGATCGGCAGCGGGTATCAGGTGGGTACCCTGACGCGGATGGGGCCGGGGTTCTTTCCCACCTGTCTCGGTGTCCTTCTGGCTTTCATGGGCATTCTCGTCGCGCTTGCCTCAATGGGCCCGAAGGCATCGACGGCGCCTGTTGTTGACACGCACCACGCCATGCCGGCGCATCCCGACTGGCGAGGCTGGTCCTGCATCATCGGCAGCGTCGCGGCCTTCATTATCCTAGCAGAATATGCCGGCCTGTTGCCGGCGACCTTCTTCTGCGTGTTGATTGCATGCTTTGGCGATCGCACCGCGAACCTGAAGGGTTCCCTGGCACTCTCTGCCGGCATCACGATCTTCGGCCTCGTGCTCTTTTCCTATATTCTGCGCGTGCAGATTCCGGTCATTCGGGGGCTCTGAAACATGTCGACGGGACTTGCAGACCTCATCCACGGATTCGGCATCGCACTTGAACCCCACAACCTCCTGTGGTGCTTCGTTGGCGTCATGGTGGGCAACCTTGTCGGCGTTCTGCCGGGCATGGGTGTGCTCTCCGCCATCTCGATCCTCCTGCCGCTCACCTTCGGCATGAAGCCGGTCGCCGCCGTGCTGATGCTCTCGGGCATCTATTACGGCGCGCAGTATGGTGGCGCGATCTGTTCCATCCTGCTGAACCTGCCGTGTCATCCACCCCATGCGGTGACCTGCCTTGATGGCTTCCCGATGACCAAGCAGGGTCGCGGCGGCGTGGCGCTGGGCATCACCATGCTTGGTTCCATGTTTGGTGCTGCCTTCGGCATCACGCAGATGATCTTCTTCGCCCCCTATGTGGCGCGGATCGCGTTCCAGTTCGGCGCGCCTGAAATCTGCGCGCTGATGCTGCTGGGCCTGCTCGCCGGCTCGACGCTGGCCAAGGGGTCTCCGCTCAAGGGTGTCGCCATGACGATCCTCGGGCTGATGCTCGGCCTTGTGGGGACGGACATCAACACTGGCGCAGAGCGTTTCACCTTCGGGCTCATCGACCTGTCCGACGGCGTCGAGCTCGTTGCGCTGTCGCTTGGCCTCTTCGGCATCGCCGAATTCCTGCGCAGCGTGAACAACACGGCGCCCATCAACCTCGCCTATGCGAAGCTGAAGGTGTCGGACATGCGTCCGACCAAGGAGGACATCAAGAAAGCCGCCTTCCCGATCCTGCGCGGCACCCTCATCGGCAGCCTGTGCTCCTGCATTCCAGGTACGGGGCCGACTATCGCCTCCTTCGTCGCCTATGCGGCGGAAAAGAAAATCTCGAAAACGCCCGAGCGTTTCGGTCACGGCGCCATCGAAGGCGTTGCAGCACCGGAAGCATCGACCCATTCGTCGGTGCAGGGCGACTTCATCCCGACCATGAGCCTTGGCATCCCGGGCGATGCGGTGATGGCGCTGCTGCTGGGCGCGCTCATCATCCATGGCATCACGCCGGGCCCGCGCCTGATCGTCGAGCATCCGGACCTGTTCTGGGGCCTGATCGCCAGCTTCTGGATCGGCAACCTCATCCTCATCTTCCTCAACGTGCCCATGATCGGCCTTTGGGTGAAGATGCTGATGGTGCCCTACAAGTACCTCTACCCAAGCGCCCTGTTCTTCATCTGCATCGGCGTCTTCGCGGCCCGCAACTCGCTCTTTGATGTCGGCGTCACACTCTTCCTTGGCATCGTCGGCTATCTGCTGCTCCTGCTGAAGTTCGAACCTGCGCCAATCCTGCTCGGTTTCGTGCTGGGCCCGCGCTTCGAGGAAAACTTCCGGCGCGCACTGATCATTTCGCGCGGCGATATGGCGACCTTCATCGAGCGTCCGATCAGCGCGGCCTTCATCGGTCTGTGCGTCCTCCTGATCGGCGCACAGATCTATGTCCGCATGCGCGGCCCCAAGAAGCCCTCCGGCCTCGCGGTTCCGCAAGGCGCCGGGGAATAAGTCTGACACGTTCGGCCCCAAAGAGGGCCGGGAGGAAACATATGTCGCTTGTGAAGAGCCTTCTGGGCGCGCTTGCGCTCGTATCTGCAACTCTGGCGGCTCCGGCCGCCGGACATGCCCAGGCCAATTATCCCGACCGGCCGATCCATGTGTCGCTTGGCTTTCCGGCGGGCAGCGGCGCTGACATTCTGGGCCGCTATTTCACTGCCCAGCTGCAGGAATTGTCGAGGCAACCCGTCATCGTCGACAATCGCCCGGGCGCCACCGGCAACATCGCCCTGCGCTACATCGCCCGCGCAGAACCGGACGGCTACAATATCCTCTTTGCCGCCAATTCGAACATGGCCGGCAGCCGCTTCCTGTTCAAGGAAACGCCCTTCGACACGCTGAAGGACTTCAAGCCGGTCGCGAGCTTCGCCCAGATCGCCTTCGTGCTGGTGGTAGCGCCGGACTCGAAGTTCAACACCATCGACGAACTGGTCGCCCATCTGAAGCAGAAGAAGGACAATATCTTCGGCTATACGAACCAGACGGCCCAGCTCTCCTCCGAGCTGTTCAAGCAGCTCACCGGCGCGCCCGCAAAGCCCGTCTCCTACAAGACGGCGCCTGACGCCATGAAGGACATCCTCGACGGCACGCTCGACTTCATGATCATGGACGGCACCTTCGCCGCCGGTCAGGTTCGTCAGGGCCAGCTGAAGCCGCTCGCGGTGACGACGAACACACGTTCACCGACCTTCCCGGATGTGCCGACCATGCAGGAAGCCGGGCTCAAGACCTTCGACTTTGCACCCTGGTGGTGCGTTTATGTCCCAACAGGGACGCCGCAGCCCATCGTCGACAAGCTTGAAGCCTGGTTCCACCAGATCGCCAAGATGCCGGAGACCGCCAAGTTCCTCGAAAGTGTCGGCTCCATCGTCAATGACGACAGCGGACCACAGGCCGATGCGCGCCTGAAGGCCGAACTGTCGAAATGGGGCCCGCTGGTCCAGGCCGCCGGCATCGAACCCCAATAAGGCGAACTTCATGATATGACAGACGAGGCCCCATCCGGGGCCTCGTTTCGTTTGGAGACCCCGGACCCCGATCAGCCGGGACGGGTCTGGCCGTTGCCGTGCACGCGATAGTTGAACGAGCAGAGCTGTTCCAGGCCGACGGGCCCCCGCGCGTGCATGCGTCCGGTGGCAATGCCGATCTCGCCGCCAAACCCGAATTCCCCGCCATCGGCGAACTGGGTCGAGGCATTGTGCATGACGATGGCCGAGCCGACCTGCGCGAGAAAGATTTCCGCTGCGCGGGCATTCTCGGTGATGATGCAGTCCGTATGGTTCGAGCCATAGGTGGCGATGTGGTCCATCGCCTCCTGCAGGCCATTGACCACCTTCACCGAGATGATGGCGTCGAGATATTCCGTACGCCAGTCCTGCTCGGTGGCTTCCTTCACGCGGGAATCGACCTGCTGGGTCTGCGCATCACCGCGCACGTCGCAGCCAGCCTCAAGCAGCATGGTGACGAGCGGGGCCAGATGCGTCTTCGCCACGGCCTGATCGACCAGCAGGGTCTCTGCCGCGCCGCAGACACCGGTACGTCGCATCTTGGCGTTCAGCACGATGGTCTTTGCCTTCTCGAGATCGGCGGCAGCATCCACGAAGATATGCACGATGCCTTCGAGATGAGCGAAAACCGGCACGCGCGCTTCTTCCTGCACGCGCGCGACAAGGCTCTTGCCACCGCGCGGCACGATGACATCGATATTGCCGTCGAGTCCCTTCAGCATCTCGCCCACGGCCGCGCGATCGCGGGTCGGCACGCGGATGATCGCATGATCGGGCAGGCCTGCCGTGCGCAACCCTTCAACGAGGCAGGCATGGATGATGGCTGAGGTGTGGAAGGAGTCCGAACCGCCGCGCAAGATCGCTGCATTGCCCGCCTTGAGGCAGAGCGCGCCCGCATCTGCCGTCACATTGGGACGGCTCTCATAGATCACGCCGATGACGCCCAACGGGGTCGCCACGCGCTCGATCTTCAAACCATTGGGGCGGTCGAAGGTGGCGCTGACCCGCCCGACCGGATCGGGCAGGGCAGCAATGTCCTCGAGCCCCCTGGCCATGGATTCCACGCGCGCCTCATTGAGCATGAGGCGGTCGAGATTGGCCTTGCTGGCACCGGCGGTGCGGGCCGCTTCCATGTCGCGGGCATTGGCCGCCAGAATGTCGGCCACCGATGTACGCAGCAGGCCGGCCGCCACGACGAGCGCCGTGTTTTTGCGCTGGCGCGGGGCAATGGCGAGCTCGCGGGAGGCGCGGCGCGCTTCCCGGCCCAGCTCCAGCATGGTCTGCGCCATGTCGCGCTTCTCGCCGCCACCCTCGATGACCCTGAACTTGTCCACCATGATCCGTCTTCCACTGGCTATCGGCGAGCATCATAGCCCATCCAGCCGATGGCGTCACAGACCTGGATCAGGAAGGCCGGCCGCAGCCCTTCAGGGTGCTGGCCTTGTTGGAGGGCTCATAGGGCCCCAGCGCCTTTACCGCCGCCTGCGACCACTGGCGGTCGACCAGCTTCTCGATGGGCAGGTTGCTCGGCAGGAGCTTCTGCTCCACGTACCAGCGCTGCACGTCGAGCACGAAGTCGCCATTGATGCCGCCATTGGCATCGCGCGAAGTCCATTGCAGCTTGTCGAGGAATTCCTGATTGGGGGCGAGATCATTGGCGATGATGGTCTTCGACACCTCAGCGCGATTGTCACCATGATGATAGGCATCGCAATAGGCGCGCACGCCACGGATCATCTGCGTGTAGAAATCCTGCATGGCCTTGGGGTTCTTCGCCGCCCAGTCCGTGTTGTAGAAGGTCGCCGAGATCACGATCGGGAATGGTTTCACCACCGCATCGGCCTCGACCAGCGAGACGCCAAGGCCCTGACGCGGAATATCCGCCACCCATGGATTGACGAGGATTGCCGCATCCACCGCCTTCGACTTGAAGGCCGCTTCCATGTTGTTGAAGGCGACGATCTTCACCTCGACGTCATCGAGTTTCATGCCGGCGGTTTCGAGGATCTTGGCGAGCTCATAGAGCGAGATGGAGCTGGGCGCATTGACCGCGACGTTGCGACCCTTGAGATCCTTCAGCGATGTCACGGTCCCCGCGAGATCGGCGCGCACCACGAGGCCATGGCCCGTGGGCGAGGAGACGCTGTCGGTTCCGATGCGCACCGGCAGCCCCTGCTGGAGCGCGTTGAAATAGCTCGCCGACAGGCCGCCCTCGACCATCTGCAGTTCATTGGTGGCGAGCAAGACCATGGCGGAGGCCGACGCATCGAGGAACTGCACGTCGACGTCGAGGCCAACCTGCTTGAACCAGCCCTTTTCCGCTGCATAAAGCACGCCGCCGATGGTGACGGTGCGGGTGAGGCCAAGCTTCATCTTGGTCTGCGCCTGTGCGCCCGATGAGATGCAACCTGCGACCAGCAGGGCGACGACGCCAAGGACCCGCAACATTCATTCCTCCCCGTCCCGTTCTGTGCGGGGAAGATGACATGCCTGGGCAATGAATGACAAACGGAGAGTCCCGCGCGTCAGCGCGAAACACTCACTCTCCGGCGAGCACCATGTCGTCGCGATGGATGATCTCGGCCTGCCCCGGCTCGCCGAGGATTGCCTCGATGTCGCGCGAATTGCGCCCGATGATCTGGCCGCATTCCGCCGCATCATAGGCCACGAGCCCACGCCCGATCTCTGCGCCGGAAGGATCGCGCAGCACGACGCAATCGCCGCGTTCGAAGGAGCCTTCCACGCGCGCAACGCCGGCCGGCAGAAGGCTCTTGCCGGAGAACAGCGCACGCGCAGCCCCCGCATCCACATGCAACGTACCGCGCGGTTCAAGGGACCCTGCGATCCACTTCTTGCGCGCCGTCACCGGATTGGAGGGCGTGAGGAACCATGTACAGGGCGCGCCTGACCCAATGCGGCTGATGGGATTGAGCACACGTCCATCGGCGATGATCATATGGGTGCCGCCGGTGGTGGCGATCTTGCCCGCCTCGATCTTGGTGCGCATGCCACCACGCGATAGCTCAGAGGCAGCGCCACCCGCCATGGCCTCGATCTCGAAGGAGATGCGCGGCACGACGGGGATGAGCTTGGCGTTGGGGTCTTCCTTCGGCGGCGCCGTATAGAGACCCTCGATGTCGGAGAGCAGGATCAGGAGATCGGCGCTCGCCATGGTCGCCACGCGCGCTGCCAGACGATCATTGTCGCCATAGCGGATTTCGTTGGTGGCCACCGTGTCGTTCTCGTTGATGACCGGCACGGCGCGCATTTCGAGCAGGCGACGGATCGTCTCGCGGGCGTTGAGATAGCGCTGGCGTTCTTCCGTGTCGTGATAGGTGACGAGAATCTGGCCTGCGGTGATCTCGCGCTCGGCGAGCACTTCGGCCCAGGTGCGCGCAAGTGCAATCTGGCCGACGGCTGCAGCGGCCTGGCTGTCCTCGAGCTTCAAGGCGCCCTTGGGCAGCTTCAGCACGGTGCGGCCGAGCGCAATGGAGCCGGAGGAGACGACCAGCACGTCGATCCCCTGCCGGTGCAGGAGAGCGAGATCATCAGCCAGTGCCACCAGCCAGTCGCGCTTGATCAGCCCCTTGGCCTGATCGACGAGCAGGGATGAGCCGACCTTTACAACGATGCGGCGGAACTGGGCGAGGGTGGGTGTCGAAGTCACGGAAGCCGTCTGTTTTGAGCTGCGCCGTTTTCCGTCAGTTTGGTTCCCGATGCAACCAGCGGGTCAGGGCTGCCAGACCTTGGCCTTTGATGCCGCGATCTCGATGTTCTTTTCCTCGCTGATGACATCGGCCAGCGCCCGCAGAATCTCGGTGACATTCTGATTTGTGGCCGAAGACAGGAGCATGGGCGAACGGCGCTTTTCGCCCGGCACGGCCGCCGGGCCATAGGTGCGCATGGCGCGCTTCAGGCGTTCGAGCTGCTTCGCGATGGTCTCCATGTCCACCGTGTCGCACTTCGAGAGGGCGATGATTTCCTGCTTGGTCTCGAGGCCGTTTCCATAGGCCTCGAGCTCCTGCCGGATGATCCGGTAGGATGTGCCTGCATGCTCGCACCCGCCATCAATAAGATGAAGGATGACGCGGCAGCGCTCCACATGGCCCAGGAACCGGTCGCCTAGGCCAAGGCCTTCATGGGCGCCCTCGATCAGGCCAGGAATATCGGCCAGCACGAATTCGCGTGCGTCGACCCGTACCACGCCCAGACCGGGGTGGAGGGTCGTGAAGGGATAGTCCGCGATCTTGGGCTTCGCCGCAGAAACCGTCGCGAGGAAAGTCGACTTGCCTGCATTGGGAAGGCCCACGAGGCCCGCATCGGCGATGAGCTTCAGGCGCAGCCAGATGGTGCGCTCGATGCCGACCTGGCCCGGATTGGCCCGGCGCGGCGAGCGGTTGGTCGAGGTGGTGAAGTGCAGGTTGCCGAAGCCACCATTGCCACCCTTGGCGATGAGATAGGTCTGGCCCACTTCGGTGAGATCGGCGAGCAGGGTCTCGTTGTCCTCGTCGAAGATCTGGGTACCGACTGGCACCTTCAGGACGACATCCTTGCCCTTGCCGCCGGCCCGGTTGCGGCCCATGCCATGGACGCCGGTGCCCGCCTTGAAGTGCTGCTGGTAGCGGTAGTCGATCAGCGTGTTCAGGCCATCGACGCATTCGGCGAAGATATTTCCGCCGTTGCCGCCGTCGCCCCCGTCCGGACCGCCGAATTCGATATATTTCTCGCGCCGGAACGAGACGCAGCCTGCCCCGCCGTCACCGGAGCGGACATAGACCTTTGCCTGGTCGAGAAACTTCATAGCCTACGCCTCTACCCCAGCCGCCCGACCGGTTCAATGACCGACCCGGCGGCAGGGTTACCGTCAGGCCGTCTGCATCTGCATCGCTGCGAGCGGGCGCTCGCGGGACCCTGACTTACGCCCGATATGGGCGCGCGTCAGGCGGAAGTGATCAACCGGCACCTGAGTGCCCCTTGCCGGAGCCGTCAAGAGACCAGAAGACATCCGCTGGAAACCACAGGCCTCGAGCACCCCGATGGAGCGCCCGTTGCCTGGCCGGGCCGAAGCCGTGACCACATTGAGGTCCGTGATCTGGAAGATCACCTCGAACATGGTCCGCGCCGCCTCGGTCATCAGCCCCTGGCCCCAGTAGGGGCGACCGAGCCAGTAGCCGAGCTCAGCCTGGCCACGGTCTCTGGCCTGCAGGCTGATGCAGCCCATCGTCTCAGCCGGGCGAGCCCGGGGCGACAGCATGAGCACCACCGACGTGCCCGCAAGATTGCCCATGCGGGACTGCAGCACGAACTCGGCTGCAGCTCCGGGCGGATAGGGATGCGGAATATTCGCGGTCATTTCCGCGACCTCGGCCTCGCCTGCGAGCTTGGCGATGGCTACCGCATCGGCCGCACGGGGCCAGCGGAGCCACAACCGCTTCGTCTCCAGCCGGAAGACGTCGTCTCGCATCAGGTCGGGAAACATAACCCGTTCTCCGTCAAAAAAATCGCCCGATGGGCAGGGAAAGGAGTCTCTCGATTCCCTCGCCTCGGGCGATTCGACGGACTAGCAGGTCTTTGTGACACCACCTCGTCCACCTGGGCTTCGAAAGCCTGGTGGCGGGCCGTGGTCCACCACCTTATTCGGCTGCTAGCAATTTGGAGGCCGGTACGACCGATACGTAGGATCGCTTGCCTTTGGACTGGAAGAGCACCTTGCCCTCCGCCGTGGCAAAGAGGGTGTGATCCACGCCGATGCCGACATTGGCGCCCGGATGCCACTTGGTGCCGCGCTGGCGCACGATGATGTTGCCGCCAATCACGGACTCGCCACCGAACTTCTTGACGCCAAGGCGGCGACCGTCTGAGTCGCGCCCGTTGCGGGATGAACCGCCTGCCTTCTTATGAGCCATCGTTCTGCTCCAAAACTCATGACTGGCAGCGCAGAGCGCCTGGCCAGTCGGAAATTGAGGTTGATCCTAGCCGATCCCGCGAAGGACCGGAAGCACTTGCATCAGGCGTGAATGCCGGTGATGCGCACGATCGTCAGGTCCTGACGGTGGCCGCGCTTGCGCTTGGAATTCTTGCGGCGACGCTTCTTGAAGGCGATGACCTTCGGGCCGCGTGCCTGCTCGACGATCTCGGCAGCCACGGTGGCGCCGGCCAGGAGCGGTGCACCCACCTTGGTGCTCTCACCATCGACGAGCATGAGCACCTCACCGAAGGTGATCTTGTCGCCCGGCTGACCTTCGAGGGTCATGACCGTAATCTTGTCATCGGCAGCAACGCGATACTGTTTGCCACCGGTCTTGATGACTGCGAACATCATTCGTTCCTTGTGTTCGATCCGACTCTGGACGCTTTCGCGACCGGCCGGCTTCTTTGCAGTTGACCTGTGCGGATATCCCAAACGTCCAAACGGCAGGCATGCCTGCCCCGGGGACTGTTCAGGGACCCGGCTCTATAAGGGTGAGGCGCCTGTCCTGTCAACCGTTTGGGCTGGAATTGCAGCCAAACCAGCGTGTCGAGCGATCCGGAGGGTCGCCCATCGGGTCCACGGCTCGGCCGGGGTGAGCGATTGGCCTCAAGGCAAAGTGATCGGCAGGGTCATTCCTTTGCCTTGCGGAAAAGGTCATGAATCCTCTGTTCGCGGGCAAAGACCCGAGGGGAGGAAATCATGAAGGTTTTGACATTGACCCTGCTGTCCGGGCTCGCCGCCTGCACCTTCGGGGGAGCGGCACAGGCCCAGGCGGTCTCCAGCAAGATCTCTTTCTTCGTGACCAGCCAGACAACCACCACCGGTGACCTTGGCGGCCTGGCGGGCGCTGACGGCATCTGCCAGAAGCTCGCCGCGACGGCGGGCGCCGGCAAGAAGACCTGGCATGCCTATCTGAGCACCTCGAGCTTCAATGGCGGCACCATCGTCAATGCCCGCGATCGTATCGGCAAGGGACCCTGGTACAATGCCAAGGGCCAGCTTATCGCCCGCAATGTGGATGAGCTGCATAGCCCGGCCGTCAAGATCAACAAGCAGACGGCGCTGACCGAGAAGGGCACCGTGGTGAACGGGCGCGGCGATACGCCCAACACCCATGACATCCTCACCGGCTCCCGTCCCGACGGGACGGCGCTGGCCGGCAAGGAAGACACGACCTGCAAAAACTGGACGAGCAGCACCGAGGGCGCCGCCATGCTCGGCCATCACGACCGCACGGGCCTCGATGTCGATCCGCCGTCGCTGTCCTGGAATTCCGCCCACATGTCGCGCGGCGGCTGCGGCACCGAGGCCCTGAAGAGCTCCGGTGGCGCTGGCCTGCTCTACTGCTTCGCCGTGCGCTGA
>CAISZN010000689.1 GCA_903889985.1 uncultured Hyphomicrobiales bacterium
ACGAGTTCGTAGAAAACCGGCCGGGTGGCCAGAGCCCAGAGGCCTCCACGGATGAGAATGTAGGGCTTGAGGCCGTCGGAAGCTCCCGCCTCGAAGCGCAAAGGGTGGTCTGCATCGGCCGTGACCTCATCGCCCACATTGGTGGTGAACCGCAGGCGGCGGTCATGTCCATCGCCCTGCGTGGCAAGGCTGACTGCGAGAAACGGGGCATCCTCCACCTCGACCGAAACCTTTTCGACAGGAGTCACGAGAACGTGACCCTCGGGATCCTTTCTCAGGATTGTCGAGAACAGCCGCACGAGGGCCGGGCGGCCGATGGGAGAGCCCTGATAGAACCAGGTCCCGTCCCTGGCGATTTTCATCCCGATGTCGCCGCAATGGGGCGGATTCCACAGATGCACCGGCGGCAGTCCGCCACCTGCCTTCCGGGCTGCGCCGGCCAGAGCCTCGAGGCCGGACTGGCCCGCTGCTTGCGTGGTGCCTTCTGGTTTGTCCGCCATAATCTCGTGCCAATGCGCCTGACTAGTGGATGCAGCCCCGAATTGATCTTCGCCGGATCGACAAAGTGCTTTCCGGCCCTAAACTGGACCCGTGGCAGGGTTGCCCGCCTACTCTAGCGGCGGGCGCGTGAAACAAAAGTTCCCGCGGTAGCCGCCCGCGGTCGAGGAGATCGCATGAACGCGACGCCGGACAATACCACGACCCTCGAAGCCGCGATCGCGCGCACGGCCGAAAGCGCGCTCGACAAGGTGGCCACGGCCCGCACCATCATCGGGAACGTGATTTTCGGGCAGGAACGGGTCGTTGAAGAGGCTCTGGTCACGCTGATTTCCGGCGGCCACGGCTTGCTGGTTGGCGTGCCGGGCCTTGCCAAGACCAAGCTCGTTGAAACGCTTGGCACCGTGCTCGGGCTTGATGCCCGGCGGGTGCAGTTCACCCCTGACCTCATGCCAGCCGACATTCTAGGCTCCGAAATCATGGAAGAAAGCGACGGCGGCCGGCGGGCGTTCCGCTTTGTGCGCGGCCCGATCTTCGCCCAGCTCCTGATGGCCGACGAGATCAACCGTGCCAGCCCGCGCACCCAGTCCGCCCTGCTGCAGTCCATGCAGGAATATCACGTAACGGTGGCTGGCGAACGCCACGACCTGCCGCGCCCATTCCATGTGCTCGCGACCCAGAACCCGCTCGAGCAGGAAGGGACCTATCCTCTGCCGGAAGCCCAGCTCGATCGTTTCCTGATGCAGATTGACGTCACCTACCCCGATCGTGCTGCTGAAAGGCGCATCCTGATCGAGACGACGGGCGAGGCCGAGGCCGTCGCCAAGCCTGCAATGACGTCGGAAGACCTGATGACGATCCAGCGGCTCGTGCGCCGCCTGCCGGTCGGTGACAGCGTGGTTGATGCGATCCTCGATGTGGTGCGCTCTGCCCGTCCCGGCGAGGGCGATCCGGTCGTCACCAAGCATGTCGCCTGGGGTCCTGGCCCGCGTGCCGCCCAGTCTCTCATGCTCGCCTCGCGTGCTCGTGCGCTGGTTGATGGGCGCCTCGCGCCTTCGCTCGATGATGTGCGCGCGCTGGCAGAACCCGTGCTCAAGCATCGCATGGCGCTCACCTTTGCCGCCCGTGCCGAGGGCGAGACCATTGCCGGCGTCATCGCAAGGCTCATCGAGCGGTTGCACTGACGATGATCGACGCAAGGCTCCTCGACAAGACGGAACGCGGGGCCGCCAACCGCCACCAGAAGGGCGCACTCGATCTGGCGCGTCGTCTTCCGCCGCTTGTGGTTGCGGCGAAGGAGGTGGCCGCGACGGTGATGCATGGCGTGCATGGACGCCGACGTGCTGGTATTGGCGAAACCTTCTGGCAGTTCCGCCCCTTCGTCTGGGGCGAATCCACCACGCGCATCGACTGGCGACGTTCGGCCCGCGATGACCGGATCTACGTGCGCGAGCGCGAATGGGAAGCTGCGCACACGGTCTGGATCTGGATGGATCGCTCGCCCTCCATGGCCTATGTGTCCAATCTCGCCATGCAGCCCAAGATCGACCGTGCCCTCGTACTTGGACTTGCTGCCGCGGACCTGCTGGTGCGCGCTGGTGAGCGCGTGGGGATTCCTGGCCTGACGCGAGCGCTCGCAACGCGTGGCATCATCGAGCGTTTTTCCGAAACCATGATCGACGAAGAGCGCCGGGCCACCCAACCGCCTGCCGAGCTGCCGCCAGCAGATGCCCTGCCGCCGCGCACACAGGCCGTATTGCTGGGTGATTTTCTCTCGCCACCGGAAGAGATCACCGCGACGATTCATGGCATGGCCGCTCGTGGTGCCATCGGCCACGTGGTGATGATCGCCGATCCGGTCGAAGAGATATTTCCCTTCACCGGCCATACGGAATTTCGCGACGTCGATACGTCGGCGACCCTGCGTGTTGGTGAGGCGGAGAGTTTTCGCGACGACTACGTGAAACGCCTCGCAGCCCATCGGGATGCTGTGCGTCAGGCCTGCCGCTCGCGCGGCTGGAGTTTTGCGATCCACCGCACCGACAGGCCTGCGTCCGAAGCGCTGCTGGCGCTGCGTCTGCGGCTTGAAGCCGGGCAGGGGGGCGGCTGATGTTTGCACTCCCGCTCGCCTTCTCCGTGCCCATGGTTCTGGCAGCACTCGCACTGCTGCCGGCGCTCTATTACCTGCTGCGCATCACGCCACCGCGTCCGCGCCAGATCCACTTTCCGCCGCTGAAGCTGATCCTCGATCTGCAGCCGAAGGAAGAGACACCTGCACGCACGCCCTGGTGGCTTCTCCTGCTGCGACTTGCGATTGCAGCCATCGTTATCCTCGCCATGGCCGGGCCAATCTGGAACCCTATTCCGGCTGGCCCCGGTGGCACCGGCCCATTGCTCATGCTCGTCGATGACGGCTGGGCGGCGGCGCCGACCTGGGAGGCGCGGATAGCCACGGCTGGCGAGCGTTTACTCTCGGCTTCACGTGAGGGACGACCCGTTGCCATTGCGCCCTTCTCTGAAGGTGGTCGCGATTTGCTGCTGACGGATGGCGCCAAGGCGATGGAACGTCTGCGTGCGCTCAAGCCCGCTGCCTTCACGCCAGATCGCATGGCAGCGGTGTCAGCGGTGCAGCACTTCCTGGAGTCCAATGGGAAGGCGGATATCCTGTGGATCAGCGACGGCCTGTCGAATGGGCAGTCGCGGCCTTTTGCCGAAGCCCTGTCGAAGGCCGCCGGAGATCGCAACCTGCAAGTGATTGTTCAGGATCGCCCGGCCATTGCGCTCTCGGGTGCGGAGAATGGGGCCGGTGCCCTGGAGGTGAAGGCCGTGCGCACATCGGCAAGCGGTCGCGCAACCGGCGTGCTGCGGGCGCTCGACATGCGTGGCCTCAATGTGGCTGAGACAAACTTCGATTTTGCCGGCAAGCGCGAGACGACGGCCCGCTTCGACCTTCCGGTCGAACTGCGCAACGAGATTGCCCGCATCGAAGTGGCCGATGAACATTCTGCTGGAGCCGTGACGCTGCTCGATGAACGCTGGAAGCGCCGTCGCGTGGGTGTTGTTACAGGCGGGACGACGGATACATCGCAGCCGCTGCTCTCGCCGGCCTATTATGTCCTGCGCGCCCTCTCTCCCTTCGCCGATGTGCGCGAGCCACGCCCGGGCAATGGCGATCCGATTGTCTCCATGCTGGATGACAAGGTCTCCGTCATGGTGCTTGCGGATGTGGGCGTGGTGACGGGGCCAGCCCACGACAGGCTTGCGAAGTTCGTTGAGGATGGTGGCGTGCTGCTGCGCTTTGCAGGCTCGCGCCTCGCAGCCTCTGCGGATGATCTCGTGCCGGTGCGCCTGCGCCGGGGCGGGCGCATCCTCGGCGGTTCGCTGTCATGGGATACGCCCAAGAAGCTCGCGCCGATTGATCGCGAAAGCCCGCTGTTTGGTTTCAGCGTGCCGGACGAGGTCACGGTGACGCGGCAGGTTCTGGCCGAACCGGAAGCGGGCCTTCCAGCCAAGACCTGGGTGCAGCTTGCTGATGGCACTCCTCTCATCACTGCGCAGCGCAGCGGCAAGGGCTGGCTGATCCTGGTTCATGTGACGGCTGACACCACATGGTCCAACCTGCCGCTCTCCGGCATGTTCGTCGACGTGCTGCGCCGGATCGTGTCGCTCTCGGCCGAGGGTCGCACCGCTGATCAGGCTGCTGCAGCCAATGGCGAGACGCAGGCCAATCGCGCCGAGACAATCGCGCCCATGCGCACGCTCGATGGCTTTGGCGTGCTTGGCACGCCGCCGCTCACGGCAAAGCCAATCCCTGTCAATTATTCCGGCGTGGCAATGGCTGATCATCCGCCGGGTTTCTATGGTTCAGCGGACGCGCTCACGGCTGTGAACACCCTGGCTCCGGGAGAACTTCTGGAGCCTGCGAGTTTTGAAGGATTGAGGGTCGAGATGGAATCGCTTCGCAAGGCCGAACCTGTGGACCTGCGTCCAGCCATGGTGGTCGCGGCCTTCGCCCTGCTTCTGGCGGATGCACTGGCTTCACTCTGGCTCTCGGGTGCCTTGTCTCGTTTCGTGCGGCGTCCGGTTGTGGCAAGCCTGCTGTTCCTGCTGGTGGCTATGGCTGCGCTTGTGCCCTCCGATCGCGCGCAGGCGCAGACGACACCTCCCGCACATACCCAGCAGGTGCCGCCGGCGCTCAGCCCTCGTGAAATGGATGCGGCGTTGCGCACGCGCCTCGCCTTCGTTGTCACCGGCGAGCCGCGCGTTGATCAGGCGAGCCAGGTTGGCCTTGCCGCACTGTCGCGCGAGCTTGCGGCGCGCACCTCGCTCAATCCCGGCGAGCCCATGGGGCTCGACCCGTCGCGGGATGATCTCGCCTTTTATCCCTTCATCTATTGGCCGGTGGTGGCGGAGCGCGCGCTGCCGACGCCAGAGACGATCACCCGCATCGCCGATTACATGAAGAATGGCGGCACAATCGTTTTTGACACACGTGATGCGCTCGTCGCGCGCCCCAATTCCACCACGCCTGAGCAGCTCTGGCTGCGCAAGCTGCTCGCCAATGTGGATGTGCCGGAACTCGAGCCTGTGCCGCGCGACCACGTCATCACCAAGACCTTCTACCTGATCGACACCTTCATCGGTCGGACGACCGTGGGTCAGACATGGATCGAGGCGCTGCCGCCCGAGACGGGCGACAAGACCAGCCAGCCTGCGCGTGCCGGCGACAGCGTCTCGCCGCTGATCATCACCTCCAATGATCTGGCGGCTGCCTGGGCCGTCACGCGCAGCAATGAGGAGCTGTTTCCACTGGTGCCCGGTGGTGCGCGCCAGCGTGAGATGGCCATGCGTGGCGGCATCAATCTCGTCATGTATACGCTGACCGGCAACTACAAGGCTGATCAGGTGCATGTGCGCGATCTGCTGGAGAGGCTGTCGCATTGACGCAGTTCAATCTCGCTCTTTCCCCCCTTGTCCCGCTCTGGATTCTCATCGCGCTGGCGGTGGGCGGAGCTGCGGTCATCGCTCTCGGCCTCTATGCGCGCCGGCGCGGTACCCTGCTGCGCGGCCTTGGCCTTGCGCTCATCCTCTTTGCGCTGACCGATCCATCACTGGTGCGCGAGGATCGCGACCCGCTGAAGGATGTGGTTGCCGTCGTGCTTGACCGAAGCGCCAGCCAGACGATTGGCAATCGCAAACAGCAGACCGACAATGCCCGCGCCGCGATCGAGAAGGCGCTCGCTGGCCTTGGCAATGTGGAGGCCCGCATCGTTGATGGCGGCAGCAACGACAGTGGCAATGATGGCACGCGCCTTTTCCAGTCACTCGCCAATGCCCTGTCGGATGTGCCGCCGGAGCGCATCGGTGGCGCCATCCTCGTCACTGATGGTGTGGTGCATGACATTCCTGCAAACGCGGACCAACTCGGCTTCAAGGCACCGCTGCATGTCTTCGTGACCGGCCACGACAAGGAGCGCGACCGTCGCATCGAACTCGTCGAGGCACCGCGGTTTGGCATCGTCGGCAAGGACGTCACCATGGCGGTGCGGGTGCTCGATACCAACGACAAGGGCGAGCCCGTGACGATCATCGTGCGCCGCGACGGCGTGGAGATCGCCACCCTGCGCGCCGCTCCGGGCCTTGTCGTGCGCGCGCCAATCCGCGTCGAGCACGGCGGGCCCAATGTGATCGAGCTTGAAGTGGCCGCGCTGCCCGACGAGCTGACGACCGTCAACAACAAGGCCGTTGTGACGGTCGAGGGCGTGCGCGACAAGCTGAAGGTCCTTCTGGTGTCGGGCGAGCCCCATGCGGGTGAGCGCACCTGGCGCAACCTGCTCAAGTCGGATGCGAATGTGGAACTCGTCCACTTCACCATTCTGCGGCCGCCGGACAAGCGCGACAACACGCCCATTAACGAGCTCGCGCTGATCGCCTTCCCGACGGCCGATCTCTTCGGGCGCAAGATCAGCGAATTCGATCTCATCATCTTCGATCGCTATTCGAACCAGACGGTGCTGCCGCCCGTCTATTTCGACAATATCGTGCGCTATGTGCGCGATGGCGGCGCCATGCTGATGGCCGTGGGGCCTGACTATGCGACGCAGGACGGGCTGTTCTTCTCGCCCATGGGCAAGATTGCTCCGGCGAAGCCCGAGGGGCGCCTCATCGAGCGGCCCTTCTGGCCGGAGATCACATCGGAAGGCAGCAGGCATCCGGTGACGCGCGGGCTGGCTGGATCCGAACAGGAACCCCCTGGCTGGAGTCCCTGGTACCGCATGGTGCCAACCGAGCGCCTGCGCGGTGTGCCGGTGCTGGCAGGCGCCGAGAACAAGCCGCTGCTCGTGCTCTCGCGTGAGGGCAAGGGCCGCGTTGGACTGCTGCTGTCAGACCAGATCTGGCTGTGGGCCCGTGGCTTCCAGGGCGGCGGTCCGCATCTCGACCTGCTGCGCCGCTCGGCGCACTGGCTAATGAAGGAACCCGAGCTTGAGGAAGAGGCATTGCGTGCCTCAGCGCGGGGGCGGGAACTCACCATTACGCGCCAGAGCCTCAAGGACAAGATCGCGCCGGTCACCCTCACTGCGCCGTCAGGTGCAACGCGCGTGGTCGATCTCACGCCGCGCGAGCCTGGCCTTTCGATGGGCAGTATCACGGTTGAGGAACTCGGCCTCTACAAGGCAAGCGACGGGGAATTGTCTGCCCTCGTAAACGTCGGCCCTGAAAATCCGCGCGAGTTCCAGGAAGTCATCTCGACGACTGACAAGCTGAAGCCGATTGCTGAAGAGACCGGCGGCACGGTGCGGCGCATCGGGACGTCAGGCACCGATGCTGTGACCCTTCCGCGCTTTGCTGCCATGCGCGAGAGCCCGCTTTATGGCGGCTCCGACTATGTCGGCATCAAGCGCACGGGTGCGAGTGTGGTGACGGGCGTCGGAGTGGCTCCGCTCGCCATAGGCTTCATCGGCCTGCTGGTGCTGCTGGGCAGCGTGTTGGCTGGCTGGCTGTGGGAAGGGCGACGGGCGCGAGCTTAGTGGATGGCGGACCCCGCGGTCCGCGTCCGACGTCAGGCGACCTTCGTGATCGGCCCTTTGAGACCCTCGAAGGCGCCGGGCTCAAGCTCGCAATAGAGTACACGGGCCGGGTCGACCGGGCCCGGCATGGTGAGCCGGCCAAAGGGCACGCGCTTGAAGCCCGCGCGCTTGTAGTAGGGCTCATCGCCAACGAGAATCACGAGCTTGTGGCCGGCCTTCTTCGCGGCCTCGAGTGAGCGCTGCATGAGGGCCTCGCCAATGCCGCGTGAGCGGAAGGGCGGGTCCACCGTCAGCGGTCCCAGTAGCAGTGCCGGGGCGCCGCCAGCGACGATGTGGGTGATGCGATTGGCGCCCACGAGCAGTGTTCCCACCCGGGCGGCAAAGGAGAGCCCCACGTCGGGTGCCACGCCCTCGCGCAGGCGATAGGCGGTCAGGGCAAAGCGGCCGGGCCCGAAGGCGCGCTCATCGAGCTTTTCGATGGCAGGCAGGTCATTGGGGCCAAGGGGGGAGAGGGCGAGCGAGAGGTCGGTCATGGACAGGGTCGATCCGGCAGCAAAAAGGACGCGGGCACGCGCGGGTTACGAGCGGTCAGGCCAGGCGTCGTCGCTGGTGGATCGTCATCATCGTCGTCATGGCTTCCCTCTAGCACGGGCTTTTGGGGACGCCAAATGGGGAGGTCTGGTCAGCCCAGAGTGCCGACGGCGCCGATGAACTGGCTGAGTTCGGGTGTCTGAGGCGCCGCAAAGAGAGTTTTGGGCAGCCCCTCCTCATGCACCCGGCCCTGATGCATGAAGACGAGCTTGGTGCCGACATCCCGGGCAAAGCGCATCTCATGGGTGACTAGGATCAGGGTCATACCCTCAGTCGCCAGCCTTTCGACGACGCGCAGCACCTCGTTGACGAGTTCAGGATCGAGCGCCGAGGTGATCTCGTCACAGAGCAGGACCTGTGGATGCAAGGCCAGCGAACGGGCGATGGCCACGCGCTGTTGCTGCCCGCCGGAGAGCTGGCTGGGGAAGGCATCCGCCTTCTCGGCAAGGCCGACCTTGGCGAGCAGCTCGAGGGCGAGCGCGCGTGCCTCTTTCTCGCCCATGCCTTCCACAACGCGCGGTGCGAGCATTACATTTCCTGCGGCTGTGAGATGGGGAAACAGGTTGAACTGCTGGAACACCATGCCGACCTTGCGCCGCAGCTCACGCAGCTGCGTGGCATTGCCGCCAACAGGTGTTCCGTCGACCGTGATGGTGCCTGCGTCATGGGTCTCGAGCGCATTGATGCAGCGAAGCAGGGTGCTCTTGCCAGAGCCGGAGCGGCCGATGATGGCGACCACGTCGCCCTTGGCGATCTCCATCGAGACCCCCTTCAGCACCTCGTTGGTGCCGAAGCTCTTGCGGACGTCCTTGATCTCAACGAGCGGCATTGAGGCGACCCTCCAGCCGCCGCGCGGCAAATGACAGCGGAAAGCAAAGCGCGAAATAGATC
>CAISZN010000690.1 GCA_903889985.1 uncultured Hyphomicrobiales bacterium
ACGAGGCCCAGATAGCTCGACACGAGGCCGAAGGCCCCGGCGATGAGCAGGCCCCGGGTGATGTCGGGCGTCCACAGGCGCGCGGCGGCGGCGGGCAGCATCATGAGGCCCACGGCGAGCAGGGTGCCCAGCGCATGGAAGCCCGCCACGAGGTTCAGCACCACGCAGGCGAGGAAGGCAAGCTGGGTCGGGGCGCCCGCGCCGCTGACGCTCGACAGGAAGGTCGGGTCGACGGTCTCCAGCACCAGCGGGCGATAGAGCACCGCGAGGCTCAGGATCGTCACGCTGGCAATGGCCGCGAGCAGGAGGAGGGTGGCATCGTCCAGCGCCAGCACATTGCCGAAAAGTACGTGCATCAGGTCGACATTGGAGCCCTTGAGGGAGACCAGCGTGACGCCGAGCGCCAGCGAGATCAGGTAGAAGGCTGCCAGCGCCGCATCCTCCCGGAGCGCCGTGAGGCGGGCCACCGCGCCCGCCGCGATGGCGACGACGAAGCCCGCGATCAGCCCGCCCGCCGTCATGGCGCCCAGCGACAGGCCGGAGACGAGGTAGCCCATGGTCGCGCCGGGCAGGATCGCATGGGCCATGGCATCGCCGGTAAGCGACATGCGCCGCAGGATCAGGAAGGTGCCGACGGGCGCACCCGAAACAGCCAGCGCCATGGCCCCCACGAGGGCCCGGCGCATGAATTCAAACTCGAGGAAGGGGGCAATGAAGATATCGAACATGGAGGGAATCCTGCCAGAGTTTATTCCTGTAGTCAAGGAAAATTTTGATTTCAGGATTTAAATCTTAGGCTGCTCTTTCGCATTCATGAGCTTCCCGGTCGAAAGCCTCGACCATCCGACGGGCCTTCAGCAGGTTCTCCGGCGAGAGGGTCTGCCGGGTCTCCCCCCAGGCCACGGTCTCGCGGGCGAGCAGCAGGGCCTTTGGGAAATGCGCCCGCACGGTCTCGAAGTCATGCAGCACGGCGACCACGGTTCGCCCCTCCACATGCCAGCGCCCGACGAGGTCGATGAGATCGGCGGTGGTGCGGCTGTCCAGCGCCGTAAAGGGCTCGTCGAGCAGGATCACCCGGGCATCCTGCAGAAGCAGCCGGGCAAAGAGCATCCGCTGCATCTGGCCGCCCGAGAGGGTGCCGATGGGCCGGTCCTCCAGCCCGGTGAGGCCCACTGCGCCCACGGCCTCAAAGACCTTCTGCCGGCCCTTGGCCGAGACCGAGCCAAAAAGCCCAAGCTGGCGCCAGAACCCCATGGAGACCATGTCAAAAACGTTGATCGGGAAGGACCGGTCGATCTCGGCTGCCTGTGGCAAAAAGGCGATGTCGCGGGGCTTGGCCGCAGGCCGCTCGATCTGTCCGCCGATGGGCTTGAGAGCCCCCGAAATGGCCTTCAGCAGGGTCGACTTGCCGGCCCCGTTGGGTCCGCAGACCGCGAGCAGGTCGCCGACCGCGATGGTCCCATCGAGATGATGGACCGCCGGGTGCCGGTCATAGCCGAGGGTGAGGTTGCGAAAGCGCAGGGCGTCGGTCATCGGCTCACCTCATGGCCCAGAAGACGCCGGCCCAGATGGCCGCGATCACCAGTCCCGCCCAGCCGATCCGCTCCCAAAGCGACATGCGCAGGAGCGACAGGGTCGGGATGGCGGCGACCGCATGGGGTGCCACCTCCGGCCCATGGTCGTGTCCGTGATGGGAATGGTCGTGGACGTGACCGTGGTCGTGCGCATGGGGGGCTGATGAGGACATGATGAAACGTTATAATGTTACACACATCAGGAGGCAAGCTGCGTCCCGTCGTCCACTGGGCTGCCCCGGTTCCATGCCCTAGATTGCCGCTCGACTCACTTTTGCCTCCCGGAGCCGAGACATGAAAACCCGCGCCGCCGTCGCCTTCGCCGCCAAGAAGCCGCTGGAAATCGTCACCCTCGATCTCGATGGCCCGCGCGAGGGGGAGGTCCTCATCGAGGTCAAGGCGACCGGCATCTGCCACACGGACTATTACACGCTCTCGGGCGCCGACCCGGAAGGTCTCTTTCCCTGCGTGCTCGGCCATGAGGGGGCCGGCGTTGTTGTGGATGTGGGTCCGGGCGTGCGCTCGCTGAAGAAGGGCGACCACGTCATCCCGCTCTACACGCCGGAATGCCGCGAGTGCAAAAGCTGCCTGTCGCGCAAGACCAACCTCTGCACCTCGATCCGCGCCACCCAGGGCAAGGGCCTGATGCCCGATGGCACCAGCCGCTTCAAGTGCGACAGCGACCCGGTGCTGCACTACATGGGCACCTCGACCTTCTCGAATTACATCGTGGTGCCCGAGATCGCCGCCGCGAAGGTGCGCGAGGACGCTCCTTTCGACAAGATCTGCTACATCGGCTGTGGCGTCACCACCGGCATCGGCGCGGTGATCTGGACGGCCAAGGCGGAAGCCGGCTGCCGTGCCGTCGTGTTCGGCCTCGGCGGCATCGGCCTCAACGTGATCCAGGGCCTGCGGATGATCGGCGCGGAGCAGATCGTCGGTGTTGATCTCAATCCCGGCAAGAAGGCCATGGCCGAAAAGTTCGGCATGACGGATTTCGTCAATCCGACCGAGGTCGGCAATGACCTCGTGCCCTATCTGGTCGATCTCACCAAGGGCGGCGCGGACTACACTTTCGATTGCACCGGCAATGTGAATGTCATGCGCCAGGCGCTGGAGTGCTGCCATCGCGGCTGGGGCCAGTCGATCATCATCGGCGTCGCACCCTCGGGCGCGGAGATTGCGACCCGTCCCTTCCAGCTCGTCACCGGCCGCACCTGGAAGGGCACGGCCTTCGGCGGCGCGCGCGGCCGCACCGACGTGCCGCGCATCGTCGACTGGTACATGGAAGGCAAGATCAACATCGATGATCTCATCACCCACAAGCTGCCGCTCGAGCGCATCAACGAAGGTTTTGATCTGATGCATGAGGGCAAGTCGATTCGCAGCGTGGTGGAGTTCTGAAGCTCCCACCCTCCCCCTTGCGGGGAGGGTCGGCATCGCGAAGCGATGACGGGGTGGGGGTCGCGCGCGATCAGCGCGCGCGTGGGACTCAAACTGCAGCTTCAGTCGATTGCGAGAAGAAATCGCAGCATCACCCCACCCCGCCGTGCTTCGCACGTCGACCCTCCCCATCAAGGGGAGGGTGAAATGCCTGCTATATTTCGCGCCGCCACAACGCCCGTGCGCCAGGCGCCATGCACAGTCGAGAAGTCGTGTTTCGATACGGCTTCTCCTGCAAAGAAGATCCGCTCATCGACCGGCGCTGCCAGCACCGCGCGCTGGTCTGACTTGCCAACCCGTGCGAAGGAATAGGAGCCTCGCGCAAAGGGATCATTCGCCCAGCCTGAACAGGCGACGGCTTTCAGTTTTCCCTTCACATCCGAGCCCAGCACGCCGGCAAGATCGTCGATGGCGAAATTGGCAAAGGCTGCCATGCCGCCCTTTTCCAGCTCGCGCGCAAAGGCGCCGCCGAAATAGCATTCGATGACCGGGTTTCCGAAGGGTCGCAGATGGTAGCTTGCCATCTGCGTTCGATCCTTGCGGCCATAGAGGCGCGCTTCCTCCGGCCAATCCGATGCATCTTCGATCTTGAGGAAGAGCTTGTCTGCCAGTCCCAGCGGCAGGTCATGGGCTGCCTCGACCTTGTCGGGCAGTGGCGGATCAAATCGGATCGCTTCCTGTGCGATCAGATTGGTCGGCACGCAGACGATCACAGCCCGTGCTGAAAAATCCCCACGATTCGTCACGACTTTCAACCGCGGCCCCGTGTGATCAATTTTCGCCACCACGCAATTCGTCACGATGGGAAGATCGCGACCGAGCATGGAGACGAGCGTGCCGAAACCACCGCGAGCGCGAAAGTTCACACCCGTATCCACATAGCGGCCGTAGTCCGTGACCGAGAGCTGATCGAGTTCGACGCCATTGATGAAGGTTGAACCAGCATCGATCATGCCGTTCCAGCGATTGCCTGGGTCCAGGAATTCGGCCGCCGAGCGATCGGGAATGCTCTCTTCCGCCGCTTCGAGCTTTGCATAGAACTGCGCCCAGCTGTGCCGATAGTCGCGCTGGTCTGAGACAGGGAAGCCACGCGGATCCGCATCCTTTTGCCAGGGAGCCCTCGAACGATCGAGGTCGACACCGAAGTCCCGCGCGATGCCGACAAAAGGATTTTCATCCGCCGAATGCAGCCAGCCGGCACCGAGATCGACGGCCATGTCAGGCGCCAGCACCTGGGTGTGTGCCCGCCCGCCAAGTCGGTCGCGAGCTTCGAGCAGGAGAACTCGCACGCCCCTCGCCGCAAGTTCACGGGTGGCGGCGAGGCCGGCAGCGCCTGCGCCGATGACGATGACCTGCGGATCGGAGGGGATTGATTGCATCCTCATCACATATGTGCCCGGGTTCGTCCGGTCCAGACCGGCGAATGGGTGACAGGATCAGGCAAATCTGATTTTCTGCGCCCGAACCAAACACAAAAAGGGGGAGGCGCATGAACGCACCAGCCAAGCCGGCAGACGAGGATGCAGTCCTCCACGGCGCGAAGGTCATAGCTGCGGTCAAGGAAGCGGGCATCGAATATGTCGTTGCTGTTCCCGATCTCCACACCAGCAAGGGCCTGCTCTTTCCCATAGCAGCCGACAAGGACCTGAAACTTGTCCGCGTCTGCAAGGAAGACGAGACGCTCGGCATTTCGGCGGGACTGAGTTACGGCAACAAGCGCGCCCTCTGCCTCTTCCAGTACACGGGCTTCCTCTATGCCATGAACGCCATTCGCGGCGTGGGCGTCGAGCACAAGCATCCGATCTGCATGATGGTTGGGCTGCTCGGCAAGGAGGCCGGCGTTACCCCGCAGGAATCGAAGCGCTACGGCGTGCGCATCATCGAACCGATCCTCGATGCCATGGGGATCGAGCGCCACACCATCGAAACCGATGCGGATCTCCCCAAGATCGCGCCAGCCCTGCGCGCGGCCTATGAAAATTCGCGTCCCGTTGCCATCCTCATCGGCGGGAGGCCTGTCTGACCATGATGAATCGCAAAGCCTGCCTCGAGGTCCTCAAGACCCACATCACCGATGAGATCGTCATCTCAGCCTATTCGACGGCGCATGACTGGCTCGCCATCAATGACCGCCCGCTGAACTATTTTTCATTCGGCGCGATGGGCCTTGCCTCATCCCATGCGCTCGGGATGGCGCTCGCCCATCCCGATCGTCGCGTCGTGGTGCTCGATGGCGATGGCAGCCTGCTGATGAATCTCGGCTCGCTCGTCACCATCGCCGCGCAGAAGCCGAAGAACCTCGTGCACATGGTCTGGCACAACAGTTCCTACGAGGCCAACGGCGGCCATCCGCTTCCCAATCCGGCGACAGATTTCGCCGGTATCGCCCGCTCGTCAGGGATCGGGAAGGTCTTCAAGATTTCCGAGATGGCGAATTTCGAGCAGCAGATCGGCTCCATCCTGAAGGAGGAAGGCCCGGTCTTCGCCGAGATGATCATCGAGCAGGGCCCGCTTGGCCCGCGCTCCTACACCGAGATGTACAGCCCCGCTCGTCGCAAGGCCCTGCGCGCAGCGCTGGGTGCAGACTGAAGTGAAACGGGTCGTGCCGCCCGCCTGCCCGCTAGGTCAGGTCCGGATCGGCTCGACCCGCAGGGCCGCGCGGACGAAATAATAGACCAGCACGCAGCCCAGCAAGGCGCCTGCGACTTCGAAGCCGGCGCTCACGACCGGCGGCAGCTGGAAAAGACCGCCAAGCGCCCAGCCGGCCGCCCAGGTCAGGCCCACGAGTTCCGTGCCGACGAGGATTGCAACGCTGACTACGGTCAGTGCGTTACGCCAGTTGATGGTCTTGCCCTGCGCCAAGGTTTGCTCCATGCCGGCATGTTGCCGGTCCCCGGGAAATATAGCATCGACCCAAGGCGTGCAACACGAGGTCCCATGTGACATCGACCGAGGTTTTTTCCCATGCGGCTGTCGCCGCTCCCCACCGGCTTGCCACGATCGCGGGGCGGGATGTGCTGGCCCAGGGCGGCAATGCGGTCGAGGCCATGGTGGCCATGGCAGCCGTCATTGCCGTGGTCTACCCCCACATGAACGGCATCGGGGGCGATGGCTTCTGGCTCCTGCGTGAGCCAAAGGGCCGCGTCCGGGCGCTGGATGCCAGCGGTGCGGCCGGGAGTCTTGCCACCATCGAGCGCTACCGTAAGGCCGGTTTCGAAAGAATTCCGGCCCGTGGCCCCATGGCGGCCCTCACGGTGCCCGGTGCCGTGGGTGGCTGGGCGCTGGCTCTCGAATATGCCGCGGCGATTGGTGGCAGGCTGGCCCTGCGCGACCTGCTGGCGCCGGCCATCGGCCACGCGAGCCGTGGCTATCCGATTTCCGGTTCCGAGCTGCGGAGCCATCCCGATCTTGCCGAGCTGATGGATTGCCCGGGCTTTTCCGATACCTATCTGGTCGATGGCGAGTGGCCCAAGGCCGGCGCCACCCGCCGCCATGAGAAGTTGGCAGGCACGCTCGATCATCTCGCCTCTGTGGGGCTTGCGGACTTTTACCGTGGCGATGTCGCGCGCGAGATCGCCAGCGATTTCGAACGCCTGGGGTGCCCCATGACCCGGGTGGATCTTGAAAAATATACCGCCCGATTGCGGGAGCCCCTGAGCCTCTCGCTGCCCGGTCGCACGCTCTATAATTTTCCGCCCCCCACCCAAGGCCTCGCTTCCCTGCTGATCCTTGGCATCTATGAGGAGCTCGGCATCAAACAGGTCGACAGCTTTGAGCATGTGCATGCCCTCGTGGAAGCGACCAAGCGTGCCTTCGCCCTGCGCGAGCGCTATTGCATCGATCCGAACTTCACCGAACTGGAACCCGAGGACGTTCTCGATCGCCGTGCCATCGGGCGCGAGGCATCGCTGATCGCGATGGATCGCGCCGCAACCTATCCGCTCGCCGAGGCCAAGGGCGATACGATCTGGATGGGCTGCATCGACAACAACGGGCTCGCGGTCTCCTACATCCAGTCCATCTACTGGGAATATGGCTCAGGCTGTGTCCTGCCGCGCACGGGCATCCTCATGCAGAACCGCGGCGTGTCCTTCCAGCTTGAAGGCGGGCCCAACCCGCTGCGTCCGGGGCGCAAGCCGTTCCACACCCTGAACCCCGCGCTCGCCACCTTCGCCGATGGACGCGTGATGCCCTATGGCACCATGGGCGGCGACGGCCAGCCACAGATTCAGGCGCAGGTCATGACGCGCTATCACGCCGGGATGGGTCTCGCCGAGGCCATCGACGCGCCGCGCTTCATCTATGGGCGGACCTGGGGCACGACATCAGGCTTGCTCTATCTCGAAGACCGTTTCGATCCGTCCATCCTGCGCGCCCTTGAGCGTGCCGGCCATGAGTTGAGCATCCATCCTCAGCCTTATGCCGATGGCTTTGGCCATGCTGGTGCGCTGGTGCGCAATGCAAGGGGCCGCATTGAGGCAGCCCATGATCCGCGCGCGGATGGCGGTGCCGACGGATTGTGAGTCAGATCCCGGCGGCCGCATAACCAAGCAGCAGGGCGAGGCCCAGCAGGAAGACGAGCAGCGCCGCTGCGAGTTCAGCGCCGCGCGCGATCAGCACGCGCCGTCCAGTTCCTTCACCGGTGAAGCGAAGGGCCACATCCTTGGCGAGGACCGCGATGGCGGCCAGCGCTCCCGTCGTGATGGCGGTGCCGGCCGCCATGGCGAAGGTCGCCAGAATGCCGGCATAGAGGAGGCCCTGCGCCATGGCGAAGACGAGCACGAGGATGGCACCCGAGCAGGGACGCGCGCCTGCCGCGACAATGGTCAGGGTTGCATCGCGCCAGGAGAATGCGTCGCCGAGCTGACGCGGGTCGGGCATGTGAAAATGGCCGCAATTGGGCCCATGCTCGTGGGACTCATCCGCGTCGCAGGCCTCGCAGACGAAGCGCGAGCTGGCAGCAGGGGATGATGATTTCCTTGCCAATCGCCATTCCTCTGCGAAGGCTCGGCCCTTGCGCCAGCTCAGCCAGAGACCGAGCACCATGATGCCGGCAAAACTGGCGAGCTCCACCAGATGTGCTGTCTCGCGCATCGCCTGTGCGGTTGCATTCAGCACAATGGCGAGGCCGCCGACGATGGCGATGGCGACGATCCCCTGCAGCAGGGCTGCCAAGGCCGAGATGATCAGGCCGCGCTTCAGCGCCCGCTCATTGGCGAGCATGTAGGAAGCGACGACCGCCTTGCCATGTCCGGGCCCTGCCGCGTGGAAAACACCATAGGCGAAGCTGATGCCGCAGAGCGTCCAGAGCGCACCGGGGCTCGTGCGTACGGCTCTCACCGTGGCGCTCATCATGCGTTCGAATTCAATCTGCTTGGCAAGCAGCCATGCGACAAGGCTGTTGCCCGGGGCACCGCCTTCGGTAATGCCCACATTGAAAGGATTGCGGGCCTGCGCCATGGCGTCGTGACCATGCAGCAGCAGCCAGCTGCCTGCCATGACTGCAAAGGTGAGAAACATGGTCTGTCGGCTGTTCAGGGACATGCAACGATGGCCCGGTCGGCAAGCTTGATGCCGAAGTCGGAGCCCGGCGACAGGCCCGAGAAAAAGCTCTCGTTGAGGGCCTTTGTTTCATCTGCATCGAGCGAGCGTGGCTTGATCACATTCAGCGAGCATCCGGCTGGCGCGCCGGAGAGCTCCACCGACGTTCCCTTGTCGAAGGCAAAGGCAACGAAATAGCTGGGATCGTAGATCTGGAAAGCAAAGGTCCGGGAGGGAGCCGGTGTCTCGAAAGGCAGCGTAAAGATCAGCGTCACCGATTGGTCGCCGGGGTTGAAGCGCAGGGAATAGTCCTTTGGCTCACCCCAGACAGCAGGCTTGCCCCCGATCTTGCTCACCGTGAAATAGCCGAACTCCTTCAGCGACTCGACGTTTGTCTGTGCGATGGGTGCAAGTTCCTCGGGTGTTGGGTCCTTGCCGTCCTTGCCGAGCCCCGCTGTGACGAAGGCGGAATACATGTCGTCGAAGGTCCATTCATGGCGGATGGCCGCAACCTTGCCCGCAGCGTTGAACAGGACCTGGCTTTTGACGACCACCCAGACATGGGGATGGGCCATGGCTGCCACGGCCGAGCTGAGCAGTGTGGCAAGGGCGAGGAGCACGGCTTTGAACATGAACGACTCACCTCGACGGACCGGCCTTCTTGATCGCCTCATGATGCCAGATTTTGGCGATAGCGGGGCCGTTGATATGCGTCTTCGCCGATGGGGCCGGACTTTGATCGCCAGCCAGCGGCCTCCGGGCTGTTGCTCGTCCCTGCTGGAAGTCTGCCGCCACGGACCAGAGGTCGCACGCACAGCGGCAGATTGGGGTCGGCTTGGACCGCGCGCCTTCTGGCGCGCAGCCCTTGCGGACGAGGATGTCCGCGGTCCGGTTACCGCACCAGAATATTGCGGAACTGCCAGGGATCGCTGGTGTCGATGTCTTCAGGGAAGAAGCCCGGGCGATTGTCCAGCGGTGTCCAGTCTGTATAGGCGCCGATGACCGGACCGAGATAGGGCAGCTGCACCTGCAGGCAACGACGGTAATCCATCTCGTCGGCCTCGACGATGCCAGCGTTCGGATTCTCCAGCGCCCAGACCATGCCCGCGAGCACGGCTGAGGTCACCTGAAGGCCGGTTGCGTTCTGGTAGGGCGCGATGCGGCGGGTCTCTTCGACCGAGAGCTGGGAGCCATACCAGTAGGCATTCTTGCCGTGGCCAAAGAGCAGCACGCCGAGCTCGTCGATGCCGTCCTCGATCTCGTCCTCGCCGAGGATGTGGTGCTTCTCCTGCATGCGGCCGGCCTGGCCGAACATTTCATGCAGCGAGAGAACCGCGTCATTGGCGGGGTGATAGGCGTAGTGGCAGGTCGGGCGATAGACGGCCTTGCCGGCAGCGTCGCGCACCGTGAGGAAGTCGGCAATCGAGATCGACTCGTTGTGGGTCACGAGGAAGCCGAACTGCGCCTGTGCGGTGGGCGTCCAGGAGCGCACGCGCGTGTTGGCGCCCGGCTGCTGGATGAAGATCGCCGCCCCGCAGCCGGTCTTGTGGGTGCCCGCATTGTCGGGCATCCACTTCTCGTGTGTGCCCCATCCCAGTTCCGCTGGCTGCATGCCTTCCGACAGGAAGCCTTCCACTGACCAGGTGTTGACGAAGACCTGTTGCGGCTTGGGATGCTTGGCGCGCTGGGTATCGCGCTCTGCAATGTGGATGCCCTTGACGCCAAGGCGCTGGGCGAGCGCCGCCCATTCGGCGCGGGTCTTGGGTTCTGGGGCTGTGTCGCCGAGATCGGCGGCGAGATTCACCAGCGCCTGCTTGACGAACCAGGACACCATGCCCGGATTGGCGCCGCAGCAGGAGACGGC
>CAISZN010000691.1 GCA_903889985.1 uncultured Hyphomicrobiales bacterium
CAACTATGTGCTGGGCGATTTCGCCAAGAGCGAAGCGGCCTGGGTCGATGCGCTGAGCGATGCCGTGGCCCGCAATGCCGACCTGCTGGTCAAGGGCGACGACCCCGGCCTGCAGAACAAGGTGCATCTGGCCATGGCGGCTGCGGGCTTCAAGGATGACGGGAAGTAATAGCCGCCGGGTCGATGATCCGGGGCTGTCGTCAAGGCTTCATACTCAGCTGAAACCTAACCATCGAGGCTTCGAGAACGTCCGGTCAGGACGCCAGGAGGGTCCGATGGCCATCGTAACCGGACGTCATTATCGCAACGGCTGCAAGATCGCAGATCTCGAACTTTGCGCGCCGCAGGTTGCGCATGACGGGCCGGAGGACTTTGTCTGGATCGGCCTCGTCGACCCGACCGAGGACGAACTGCGAATCCTCCAGTCGATCTATAACCTGCACCCTCTCGCCGTTGAGGATGCACTTCAGGCCCACGAACTGCCGAAAGTGGATGTCTATGGCGACCAGCTCTTCGTCACCCTGCGTACGGCACGGTTGGAGGGGGAAGAGATCGCCTATGGCGAGACATCGCTTTTCCTTGGCCGCAATCACGTCATCACGGTTCGCCACGGATCGAACCGCACACACACGGAACTGCGCACGCAGCTGGAAGCTTCGCCCCTGCTGCTGAAGCGCGGCGCTGCCTATGTGCTCTATAACATCATCGACTACGTGGTGGACGGCTATGCGCCGATCGCGCGCTCCATCGAGGATGAAGTCTTCGAGATGGAGGAGCGTGTGCTTGAGAGCTTCCTCTCCCAGGAGGAAGTTGCCCACCTGTTCCGGCTTCGTCGCGAGATCATCAAGTTCAAGCGCATCCTCGATCCGACCATGGAGGCCGTGCGCCGTCTTTCTGTCCTTGAGTTGCCCTGTCTCGATCCGGAATCACGGCCCTATTATCGCAACATTGTCGATCATATGCGTCGCGTCGAAGGCAGCATCCATTCGGTGCGTGATGTCCTGACGTCGGTGTTCGAGGTCGGCACGCTGCTCGAGCAGAAGCGACAGGGCGACATCACCCGCAAGCTCGCAGCCGGTGCCTCGATCGTAGCCGTTCCGACCATGATTTCCGGTTTCTACGGCATGAACTTCAAGAACATGCCGGAACTGGAGACAGAATGGGGCTATCCCACGGTGATCTGCGTGATCCTCGTGTCCATCATAAGCCTCTTCTTCATGTTCCGGCGGATGAAGTGGATTTGAGCTGAAAGCTGTTCTTGCAGCTACCTTATGATTGCTGCCCTGATAGATGCACTGGCCCTCGCCCGATGCTACGCTTCGTGGCAAATCAGGGGGGAGGATGTCCGATGCAGCCTGTGCTCAAATTCGCATTGACCCTTTTCGTTCTTGTGGCCGGGACCTTGAGTGCGGCCGCAGCCGATCTCAGCGGCTGGGGCATTGTGCTGCTCCACGGCAAGGGCGGCGGGCCCGGCGGCATGAGGCCGGTCGAGGCAGCCCTGCGCGCGGCTGGCGCGAGCACTGTTGCACCGACCATGTCGTGGTCCTCGGGCTATGTGACCTATGAGCAGGCGCTCGACGAGGTTGGGGCCTATGTGCGCCAGCTCAAGGGACAGGGTGCCAAGCGCATCGCCATCGTGGGACAAAGCATCGGCGCCAATGTCGCACTTGGCTATGGGGCGCAGCGCAGGGGCATCAATGCCGTGGTGGCCATGGCGCCGGGGCATCAGCCTGATCGCTTCTACCCGCGCACGCAGGAAAGTCTGGAGCGGGCCAAGGCAATGATTGCCGCCGGGCACGGCAATGAAACGGCAAGCTTCCTGGATATCAACCAGGGAGCCGTCTCCACCGTGCAGACGACGGCGGCAGCCTATGCAAGTTTCTTTGATCCGAAGGGCAAGGCCGTCATTTCACGCAATGCAGGCGCGGGCGGTGCGAAGCTGCTGTGGGTTGTCGGCACTGGCGATCCCGGCGCGCAACAGGTGGCACGCGGTGGCCGCGTCGTCACGGTCCCGGCCGGTCATTTCACCACCGTTCAGGCTGGCGCGCAGGACGTTGTTGAATGGCTGCGGGCGCAGGAGCGCTGACGTCTCCCGCACAAGGGTCGGCGTAGCCGGGGATCCGTGTCAGGCGGCCACGCCGTGGCATTTCTTGTATTTCTTGCCGCTGCCGCAGGGGCAGGGATCGTTCCGGCCGACCTTCTGGGTGTTGACCACGGTCTTGCCCTTGGGCTTGCCGCCATCGACGAAATACCAGCACTTGTCCTTCTGGTCGAAGCGGAAGGAGGAGCGCTCGAGATGGCTTTCTTCCGTGCCCTCACGCTTGAAGTGGGCATTGAATTCAACGATGCCGAGGCCGTCGCCGGGCTGTCCGCCCTCTGTCTCGACGATGTCGAGGCCAAGCCATTCGGACTCCTTCGACCAGCGTTCCAGCGAGTCCATATCCATATCGTGCCGGCTCTCGGGCGCGACGGTCTGGGCCAGATAGGGAATTGCGCCCACCGCGAAGGCGCTGTAGCGCGAGCGCATCAGGGCTTCCGCCGTCGGGGCCGGCGCCTTGCCCTCGATGAAGGGCTGGCAGCACTCGGCATAGGCGAGCTTCTGGTCGGAGGTCTTGCGGCAGGGGCAAATCGATTGGGTCATGGACAGGCTCTATAGCGGGCAAATCGACGAAGCGCGAGGGGGGCGCACCCTCCTCCCTGTGGGGAGAGGCGGCATCGCACAGTGATGACGGGGTGGGGGTCGCGCCCGCGCCTCGTTGCAGCTTCAACCTGACCCGAGAGGACATCGCAGCGTCACCCCGCTCCGCCGTGCTGCCCACGTCGAGCCTTCCCATCAAGGGGAGGCTGGTTTCAGCGCTTTGGCTTTTAAAGTGTCGCCCACGCAAACCTTGCCTTTTTGCGCGCGAGCCCCCATTACCGGGCCATATCGCGGGGCCAGCCCCGCCCCTTCCAGCGAGCATCCGGCCATGGGTTTCAAATGCGGTATCGTCGGCCTGCCGAACGTCGGCAAGTCGACGCTGTTCAATGCGCTGACGCAGACCGCGGCAGCCCAGGCAGCCAACTATCCCTTCTGCACCATCGAGCCGAATGTGGGCGACGTGGCCGTGCCCGATCCGCGGCTCGATGCGCTGTCGGCCATCGCGGGCTCGAAGGAGATCATCCCGACGCGACTGACCTTCGTGGACATTGCGGGCCTCGTGCGTGGCGCCTCGCAGGGTGAGGGCCTCGGCAACCAGTTCCTCGCCAATATCCGCGAGTGCGATGCCATCGCCCATGTGGTGCGCTGCTTCATCGACAACGACATCACCCATGTGGAAGGCGACGTCGATCCGCTGCGCGACATCGACACCATCGAGACCGAGCTGATGCTGTCGGATCTCGACAGCCTCGAGCGCCGGGTCACCAGCCTTGAGAAGAAGGCCCGTGGCGGCGACAAGGAGTCGAAAGAATCCCTCGATCTCGTCAACCGTTGCCTCGTGCTGCTGCGCGAGGGCAAGCCGGCGCGTGCCGCCACCATCTCGGCGGATGAGCGCAAGGCCTTCAACATGCTCGGCCTGCTGACGTCGAAGCCCGTGCTCTATGTCTGCAACGTGGAAGAGGCCTCGGCCGACAAGGGCAATGACTTCTCCGCCAAGGTCGCCGTGCGCGCCAAGTCGGAGAATGCGGTCTCGGTGGTTGTCTCCGCCAAGATCGAGAGCGAGATCGCCGTGCTGCCATTCGACGAGCAGAAGGATTATCTGGAAGCCGTCGGCCTCGAGGAGCCGGGTCTCAACCGCGTGATCCGCGCCGGCTATGACCTGCTGCATCTCATCACCTACTTCACCGTGGGGCCGAAGGAAGCGCGGGCCTGGACCATCGAGAAGGGCACCAAGGGCCCGGCGGCGGCCGGCGTCATCCATACGGATTTCGAGAAGGGCTATATCCGCGCCGAGACCATTGCCTATGACGACTATGTCACCTGCAAGGGCGAGGCGGGTGCCCGCGAGGCCGGCAAGTTCCGGCTCGAAGGCAAGGACTACGTGGTGCAGGACGGCGACGTCATGCACTTCCGCTTTGCCAACTGAGACGGCGGAGGCGCGGTGAGGACCTTCGAGGATTTTTCTGTCGGCACGGAAATGAGCTTCGGCACCTATGAGGTGACGCGCGAGGAAATCATTGCCTATGCGACGGAGTTCGATCCGCAGCCCTTTCATCTTGACGAGGAGGCTGCGCAGAAAAGCCTGCTGAAGGGGCTCGCGGCGTCGGGCTACCACACCTGCGCCATTCACATGCGGATGGTGTGCGACGGCTATCTGAACGAGTCGCTTGGACTGGGGGCGCCGGGCATCGAAGAGATCCGCTGGTTGCAACCGGTGCGTCCGGGCATGAAGCTCAGCTTTTCTCACAAGATCCTCGGCACGCGTGTCTCGCGCTCTCGCCCTGAGATGGGCTTCCTGCATGTCGAGAGCCACACCATGGACCAGACGGGCCTCGTGGTGATGACGCAGCGATATGTGGCCATGTTCGGCCGTCGCTTGCGGGACATGCCTGAGCGGGAAACCGAGGGCGTCTTTCCCGAGCGCCGCGCGCTGGAGCCCGAGCCGCCGCAGATCGATCCCTCGCAAAATGCAACGCGCTTCGGGCCCTATTACGATGACGTTATCATCGGCGCGCGAGCGGATCTGGGCAGCTATCATTTCGACGAGGAACGCATTCTGCGCTTTGCGCGGGCCTATGATCCGCAGCCCTTTCATCTCAGCAACGAAGCGGCGTCGAAGACGCATTTCGGCCGCCTTGCGGCCTCTGGCTGGCACACGGCCGCAGCCTACATGGGCCTCTATGTCCGCACCCGCGAGACGGTGCGCGCGGCGGCGCTTGCGCGGGGCGAGGAGATCATCACCAACGGCCCATCGCCCGGCCTGCGCGACCTGCGCTGGATTAAGCCAGTGCTTGTGGGCGACACGGTCACCTATGAGACGACGGTGACGGGCAAGCGGGCGCATCTGCGTCCGGGCTGGGGCATCATCACCAGCCGCGCCACGGGCACCAATCAGCATGGGGTGCGTGTCTATCAGGCGAGCGGGGCCGTGCTGCTGCCCATGCGGCCCTGAGGCCTAGTGGCCGTCGAAGGAGACGAGGGTGCGCACCGGCACGCCCATGTCGCGGATCTTCTGCGCGCCGCCGAGTTCCGGCAGGTCAATGACAAAACAGGCGGCCACCACCTCGGCGCCGATCTGTTTGAGCAGGCGGACAGCCCCTTCGGCAGTGCCACCGGTGGCGATGAGATCGTCCACGAGGATCACGCGTTCGCCGGGGTGAACGGCGTCCTGATGCATCTCCATCTCGTCGACGCCATATTCGAGCGAATAGGCGATGGAGACGGTGGTGAAGGGCAGCTTGCCCTTCTTGCGGATCGGCACGAAGCCGGCAGAGAGCTGATGCGCCACGGCACCGCCCAGAATGAAGCCCCGGGCTTCCATGCCGGCCACCTTGTCCATCTTGGTGCCAGCCCATGGCTGCACAAGTTCGTCGATGGCCCGACGAAACGCGCGCGGATTGCCGAGCAGGGTCGTGATGTCGCGGAATTCGATGCCGGGTTTGGGATAATCCGGAATCGTGCGGATGGCGGATTTCAGGTCTTCTGTGAGGGTCATGCGCGGGTCCGATGATGCGGGCGCATCATAGGATGCGGGGGCCGCAAGGCAAGATCAGGGATCAGGACATCGCCATTTTGCTGAGGGGCCGGGAGAAATCCCAGCTCGATGCGGGTCCCGGCTTGCCGAAGAAATAGCCCTGCATCTGGCCCACGGCAGCTGCACGCAGCAGCTCGAACTGTTCGCGCGTCTCGACACCCTCCGCAGTGGTCACCACATCGAAGGCGCGGGCAAGGGTGGTGGTGGCCGACACGATCGCCGCACAGCCGCGATGGACCGCCATGTCGTCGATGAAGGATTTGTCGATCTTGATCTCGTCGAAGGGGAACATCTTGAGATAGCTCAGCGATGAATAGCCCGTGCCGAAATCGTCGAGCGCAATGGCCAGGCCCAGGTCCCGCAGGGCATGAAGGGCG
>CAISZN010000692.1 GCA_903889985.1 uncultured Hyphomicrobiales bacterium
CTCTTCGAGGAAGAGGGAGATTTTCAGCGGGTTCGGCGTCGGGTGGTAATAGAAGCGGATCATGGCGTGTTCCTTTCTGTCGGGTGCGTCGTGGGGCTGCCGAGGACACTGAGCGCCTGACGCGCCGCCCCTTCCAGCAGATCTCGTTGCGGGTAGCCGCGGGCCAGGACCCGTAGGCCCATCACCGTGGTCAGCAGCAATTGCGCGGTCGCGATGGGGTCAACGGAGGCGGCGATGGTGCCTGCGCGCTGCCCGGCCTCGGTGCAGCGACGGAAGAAGGATTCCAGCTCGCTCATGCGTTCGGCGATGATGGCGGCAATCTCTGTGTCATGGGGCGCGACCTCCAACGCCGTATTGGCCAGCATGCAGCCGAGGCGGCTTTCGAGGGAACGTTCCACGATTTCATGCAGGAAGGTCTCGATCGCCTGGCGCGGCGGCAGCGACTGTTCGAGCCGGGCGATGCGGGCGCGCATCGTGGCATCGAGGTAGTGGTCCAGGCACTGCGTGAACAAAGCCCGTTTGTCACCAAACGCGTTGTAGACGCTGGCCTGGCTGAGACCCATGGCCCCACCCAGGTCGCGCACCGAGGTGGCCGCGTAGCCGGCGGCCCAGAAGCGCTGCGTGGCGGCGTCGAGGGCGGTGCTTTGATCGAAAGCTCTGGGGCGTGCCAAGGGGGTCCTGCGGGATCGCGGTTGAATTGGAGCGTTCGCTACAGAATTATCCCCACCTTGGCAAGAGGCCGCTGAATGGCACGGCGGTTCCTATTTGGCTGACCTGTGGCCGTACCAGGCCCGGCTCGCCATCACGATCCGCACAACGGAGAGCATCACCGGCACCTCGACCAGCACGCCCACCACCGTCGCCAGGGCCGCACCGGACTGAAAGCCGAACAGGCTGATCGCCGCGGCCACCGCGAGCTCAAAGAAGTTGCTGGCGCCAATCAGCGCGGAGGGGGCGGCGACGTTATGCGGCGAGCCGCAGGCGCGGTTGAGCCAATAGGCCAGGCCGGCATTGAAGTACACCTGTATGACGATCGGCACCGCCAGCATCAGGATGATCAGCGGCTGCGCCAGGATCTGCCCGCCCTGGAAGCCGAACAGCAGCACCAGCGTCGCCAGCAGCGCGACCAAAGACGCCGGGCCGAGGGCGCGCAGAGTGGCGGCCAAAGCGGCCTCCCCGCCATTGGCCAGCAGGGCCTTGCGCCAGAGCTGCGCCGCCACCAGCGGGATGACGATATAGAGCACGACCGACAGGAACAGCGTGTCCCAGGGCACCGTGATGGCCGACAGGCCGAGCAGCAGCCCGACGATCGGGGCGAAGGCGATGATCATGATGGCGTCGTTCAGCGCCACCTGGCTCAGGGTGAAGTTGGCATCGCCGTCTGACAGGTTGGACCAGACGAAGACCATCGCCGTGCAGGGCGCGGCGGCGAGCAGGATCAGGCCGGCGATGTAGCTATCGATCTGATCCGCCGGCAGCCAGGCCCGGAAGGCCACCCGGATGAAGAGCCAGGCCAGGAACGCCATGGAGAAGGGTTTGACCAGCCAGTTGATGCCGACGGTCACGGCGATACCCCGCCAATGCCGCGCGACGGTGCCGAGAGCGGTGAAATCGACCCGCAACAGCATCGGCACGATCATCAGCCAGATCAGCAGCGCCACCGGAATGTTCACATTGGCCAGGCTGAGCCGACCGAGGATTTGGAACGGGGCGGGGATGAGGGCGCCGAGGGCGATGCCGAGGGTGATGCACAGCGCGACCCAGAGGGTCAGGTAACGCTCGAACACGCCGAGCTTCGCGGCGGGGGAAGGCTGGTCCATGATACGATCCGTTGTTTCAATCAGGCCGCGGCCTGGCGCGGGGCCGCCGCGTTGGGCAGGAGCAGGGTGATGGCGAAGCACAGACCCAGCATCGCGGCGGAGCCCCATAAACAGGCCTCCAACCCGCCCGCCGTCGCCAATGCGCCGGATAGCAGGATGCCGAACAACCGGCCGCCGGCATTGGCGGCGTAGTAGAAGCCGACATCCTCCGCCGCTTTGGACGAGCCGGCATAGGCGAGGATCAGATAGGAATGCAGCGACGAGATCACCGCGAAGGCGAAGCCAAACACACCGAGCCCGGCGGTCACGATCAGGTCCGGGCGGGCGGTGTGGGTCTGGCTCAGGATCGCCGCCAGCGCCAGGGGAATGGCGGCGAGGATGGCGCCCCAGAGCCGCGCCTCCGGCACTTCCCGCGACAGGCCATCGGGGCTGCGGCGAATGACCGAGGGGGCGATGGCCTGCACCAGCCCATAGGCGATGGTCCAGGCGGCGATGAAGCCCGA
>CAISZN010000693.1 GCA_903889985.1 uncultured Hyphomicrobiales bacterium
CACGATGGGCGTCTTGCGGATCATGCGGACGAAATCGAGCGCTGTGGCGATGGCGCGATCGCCGGTCTTCTTGCCGAGGATCACTTCCACCAGCAGCATCTTCTCGACGGGCGAGAAGAAATGGATGCCGATGAACTGGTCGGGGCGCTGTGAATTCTCAGCGAGAGAGGTGATCGGCAGGGTCGAGGTGTTGGAGGCGAAGATCACTTCGGGCCGCAGGTGTTGCTCGGCCTTCCTGATCGTCTCCGCCTTCACGCCACGATCCTCGAAGACGGCTTCGACCACGAGGTCGCATTCTGCGAGCAGGGCGTAATCGGCCGTCGGTGTGATGCGGGCAAGCAGGGCATCGCGATCAGCGCTCTTGGCGCGTCCGCGATTGATCTGGCCTGTGATGAGCTTGTGCGAGAGCTCCTTGCCCTTGTCGGCAGCGGCCTGATCGCGGTCGATCAGCACGACGTCGAGACCTGAGTTCGCTGTGACATAGGCAATGCTCGCGCCCATGAAGCCTGCGCCGATGACGCCGATCTTCTTGAGCACGGTTGGCGGCTGGTTCTTGGGACGGCGCGCACCCTTGTTGAGTTCGCCCATGGAAAGAAACAGCGAGCGGATCATCGCCGCCGCTTCCTTCGAGCGCAGGATCTTGGCAAACCAGCGGCTCTCAACCTTCAGCGCCTGATCCATCGGCAGCTGCAGGCCCTCATAGACGCTATGCAGGATCGCCTTGGCCGCCGGATAGTTGTCCATCGTCTCGCGGCGATAGATGGCATTGGCGGCTGGCCACACCATCATGCCCGCCGGCGAGAAAACGCGGCCCGAGGGCAGGCGCCACTCCTTTGTGTCCCAGGGCGCAATGGCACTACCGCCCGCCTTGATCCACTCCTTTGCCTTGCTCACCATCTCTGCGGCGGGCACAACCTCATGCACGAGGCCCATGGTCTTGGCCGGAACGGCGCGCAACTGCTCGCCCTTGAACAGCATCTGCAGGGCATCGCCCGTCTGCATCAGGCGTGAGACGCGCTGCGAACCACCCGCGCCGGGAAAGAGGCCGATCTTGATTTCCGGCAAACCGACACGGGTTTTTGCACCATCGGACACAATGCGGTGATGGCAGGCGAGCGCCAGCTCGAAGGCACCGCCAAGGCAGACGCCATCGATGGCTGCCACCCATGGCTTTCCGCTCGTCTCCAGCTTGCGATAGAGCTGCGAGAGGCGGCGCGTCCCATCGAAAAAGGCCTGCATGGCCTTCTCCTCGCCTTCTGCTTTCGCCATCTGCGAGAACTGGCGGGCGAAGGCTTCGAGCATGGTCAGGTCGGCACCACCGGAGAAGGCCTCCTTGCCGGAAGTGATGACGCAGCCCTTGAGCGCGGGCTCTGACGCAACCTTGTCGATGACCTGATTGAGTTCATCCATGACGCCAAGGGTGATGACATTCATGGTGCGGCCGGGCATGTCCCAGGTGAGCAGGACGATGCCGTCACTATCGATGTCGATGCGGAAATTGGTGAGTGCCATGATGATCTCCTCTCAGTCTCTCACGAGGAGAGCGATCAAACCCGTTCGATGATGGTGGCGGTGCCCATGCCGGCACCGATGCACAGCGTGATGAGCGCGGTCGACTTGCCTGAGCGCTCCAGCTCATCCAGCGCCGTACCGAGGATCATGGCGCCCGTGGCACCCAGCGGATGGCCAAGCGCAATGGCGCCGCCATTCACGTTGATCCTGTCGGAGGATACGTCGAAGGCTTGCTGGAAGCGCAGCACGACCGAGGCGAAAGCCTCGTTGACCTCAAACAGGTCGATGTCCGCGATGCTCATGCCCGCGCGCTTCAGGAGCTTGCGTGTCACATCGACCGGCCCCGTCAGCATGATGGCAGGCTCAGAGCCGATATTGGCGAAAGCGCGTATACGCGCGCGGGGCTTGAGCCCTGCCGCCCTGCCTGCTTCCGCATTGCCGATCAGCACGGCTGCCGCACCATCCACGATGCCCGACGAATTGCCGGCGTGATGCACATGGTTCAGGCGTTCGATCTCCGGATGGGCCTGAATGGCCACCGCATTGAAACCGCCCTGTTCCGCCATCATGGTGAAGGAGGGCTTCAGCGCCGCGAGTGCTTGCATGTCCGTCTGCGGGCGCAGGTGCTCGTCGCGGTCGAGAATGGTCAGGCCGTTGACGTCTTTCACCGCCACGATGGATTTGGCGAAGCGTCCTTCCGCCCAGGCCTTGCCGGCGCGCTTCTGGGATTCCACCGCATAGGCATCCACGTCATCGCGTGAAAAGCCATATTTCGTGGCGATGAGATCGGCAGAAATGCCCTGCGGCATGAAGTAGGATGGAATGGCGATGGCAGGATCGACCGGCCATGCGCTACCCGATGCACCGATGCCGACGCGGCTCATGCTCTCGACACCCCCGCCCACCGTCATATCGTGTTGGCCAGACATGACTTGCGCCGCGGCAAAATTCACTGCGTCGAGGCCCGAGGCGCAGAAGCGGTTGATCTGCACGCCCGGCACATGATCGCCATAGCCTGCCGTCAGCGCCGCAGCGCGCGCGATGTCGCCGCCTGCCTCACCCACCGGATCGACACAGCCCATGATCACGTCGTCGACGAGTTGTGTGTCGAGATGGTTGCGCTTGCGCAACGCCTTCAGCGCCGTCGACGCCAGGCCAAGGGTCGAGACTTCGTGCAGCGAGCCGTCGGGCTTGCCGCGACCGCGCGGCGTGCGCACTGCGTCATAAATGAAGGCATCCGCCATGTGTCGCTCCCTGGGGTCACGCTTTGCGTGAAAGTTGTGGTTCAGAAGGCTTCGGCAGGCAAGGCCATGAGGCTGTCGGCGCCGGTGGAAAGTCGGGCAAGATGGGCCGCCGTTTCCGGCATGACGCGCTCCATGAAGAAGCGGCCAACCGCAAGCTTGGCATCCATGGCAGCAGCGTCTCCTCCTGCGGCCTTGCGGGCCAGCGCCGCCTTGGCGATGCGTCCCCACATGTAGCCCAGTGCCACAAGGCCGAACATGTGCATAAAGTCGTAAGCGGCAGCGCCCGCGTTGTCAGGCTTGGCCATGGCATTCTGCATGAGCCACATGGTGCCCTGCTGCAGGTGGGTCGCACCCTGCCGCAGGCCGGTCAGATAGGGCGTCATTGCAGCGTCTGCTTCGTTGACCTTCAGGAAGGTCTGCACCTCAGTCAGGAAGCTCGTCAGCGCCCGTCCGCCATCCTTCGGCAACTTGCGGCCGACGAGGTCGAGCGCCTGAATGCCATTGGCGCCTTCATAGATCATGGCAATGCGGGCATCGCGCACGAATTGCTCCATGCCCCATTCGCCCACGTAGCCGTGGCCGCCGAAGACCTGCTGGGCCTTGACCGTCGAGTCGAAGCCGCGATCGGTGAGCACGCCTTTCAGCACAGGTGTCAGGAGGCCCAGATGATCCTCGGCCTTCTGCCGCACCTTCTCGTCCGGGCTGCGATGGGCGAGGTCGGCCTCCAGCGAGGTCCAGACGACAAGCGCGCGGGCTGCTTCGTTGAAGGCGCGGATTTCGAGCAGCATGCGCCGCACGTCCGGATGCACGATGATCGGGTCTGCAGGCTTGTCCGGGGCCTTGATGCCCGACAGGGAGCGGCCCTGCAGGCGATCGCGCGCATAGGCGGCAGCGTTCTGGTAGGCGACTTCGGACTGGGAGAGACCCTGATTGGCAACCCCGAGCCGCGCCTCGTTCATCATCACGAACATGGCGTTGAGGCCGCGGTTGGCCTCGCCGATGAGCCAGCCGGTCGCGCCGTCATAGTTCATCACGCAGGTGGCATTGCCGTGGATGCCCATCTTGTGCTCGATCGAGCCGCAGGACACCCCATTGCGCGCACCCGGATTACCCTGCGCATCGGGAATGAACTTCGGCACGACGAAGAGCGAAATGCCCTTGGTGCCAGCCGGCGCACCCTCGATGCGGGCCAGCACCAGATGCACGATGTTGGGCGTCAGGTCATGGTCGCCGGCGGAGATGAAGATCTTCTGGCCGGTGATCGCATAGGTCCCGTCCGCCTGAGGAACCGCCTTGGTCTTGAGCAGGCCGAGGTCGGTCCCGCAATGGGGCTCGGTGAGGTTCATGGTGCCGGCCCATTCGCCCGACACCATCTTGGGCAGATATCGATCCTTGATCGACTCCGAGCCATGGGTGGCAATGGCCGCGATCGCGCTCTGGGTCAGGCCCGGGTACATGGTGAAGGACATGTTGGCCGAGGCCGAATATTCATTCACGGCGGCCGCCAGCGTATAGGGCAGGCCCTGGCCGCCATAGGCCGGGTCGGAGGCAAGGCCGACCCATCCGCCCTCCGCATAGGCCTTGTAGGCCTCCCTGAAACCCTTGGGGGTCTTGACCGAACCGTCAGGCTGGCGCTTGCAGCCCTCCCGGTCGCCGGAGAGATTCACCGGCTGCAGCACTTCCTCGCAAAGCCTGGCCGCCTCGGTCAGGATCGCCTCGACCACATCAGGGGGCGCGTCGGCGAAGCCGGGCAGGTCCGCATAACGGCTCCATTGGAATACATCGTTCAGCAGAAACAGGGTGTCTTCGACCGGTGCCTTGTAGCTCGGCATGGCATTCTCCCGCCGGATCGCCCGGCGCTCCAGATAGACTGTTCATATATAAACTATATGACGCCGAGGGTCACGGCAAGAGGTCGGGGATCACAAAAAGGGAAGGCCCGCCGGGGGAACGGCGGGCCTTCGCATGCGAGAATGACGGGAGGTCAACTCATTCTGCGCATTGAAGGGTGCGTTCGATCCGGAGGTGGCCATTGGGCTGGACCACCTTCTGGGTTGCAAAGACACAATCCTCGTCCTCCGGGCCGAAGGCTGGCTGAACCTGAATGCTGCGGCCAATGGTCAGGGGGCGAAGGGCCGGGTTCCCCTCTGCAGCCGGTGCCACGCTGATGGCGGCCGTCGCCGTGCCAAGTCCCAGCAGCACCACTGCGGCCAGGGCCAGAACCCAGTTCATCACTTCGCTGCTGCGGCTTTTGAGGATCGGCATGACGGCCTCCGTGTTTGGATGAGCCAGCTGTACCGTGGGGCTGGCGCCCCTGATGTGCTTTTGCGCACAAGGTGGAAACGCGTGATCGCCGCATTCGTTGCCGGTCCATTTTGTGGATGGCGGACCCATGGAACTGTCCCGATCTCCCGGTCCGCTGTTTCACTTGGGCGGGGGTTGTGCTAGTCGGGCGCTATGACGACCCGTATCGACCGCCGTTTCGCCGCCCTCCAGCAGGAGGGCCGTGCTGCCCTAGTGACCTTCCTCATGTGCGGGGACCCGGATCAGGGGACCTCCCTCGAACTCCTGCGCGCCCTGCCGAAGGCCGGTGCCGACGTGATCGAGGTGGGCATGCCCTTCACCGACCCGATGGCCGATGGCCCCTCCATTCAGGCCGCTGGCCTGCGGGCCCTCAAGGCCGGCATGACCCTCAAGAAGACCCTCGCCATGGTGCGCGATTTTCGCGCCGGCGATGCGGACACGCCCATCGTGCTGATGGGCTACTACAACCCGATCTACGTCTATGGCGTCGACCGCTTCCTGGAGGAGGCCAAGGCCTCGGGCGTCGATGGCCTCATCGTCGTCGACCTGCCGCCGGAAGAAGACCAGGAGCTCTGCCTGCCGTCCCTCAAGGCTGGCGTGAACTTCATCCGCCTTGCGACGCCCACCACCGACGACAAGCGCCTGCCTGCCGTTCTCTCGAACACGTCGGGCTTCGTCTACTACGTCTCGGTGACCGGCATCACCGGCGCCTCGATCCCAGATTACTCGCGCGTCTCCGAAGCCGTGCATCGCATCAAGGGACATACGAATCTTCCGGTCGCAGTGGGCTTTGGCGTCAAGAATGCCACCAGCGCTGCGGCCATCGCCCAACATGCGGATGGTGTCGTCGTCGGCACCGCGCTGGTCGATGCACTCAAGAATTCGCTCGACGGGGAAGGCCGCGCCACGGCCTCGACCGTCAAGGCCGTCAGCGACCTTGTCGCCGATATTGCGTCGGGCGTGCGCAGTGCCCGCCGGACCGCTGCTGAATGATCTTGCCCGCGCCTGAGCGCAGGAGCTGCCCATGAACTGGATGTCGAATGTCGTCCCGCCGAAGATCAGGTCCTTCCTGAAGCGGGAGACGCCCGAAAATCTCTGGGTGAAGTGCCCCGAGAGCGGCGAGCTCGTCTTCCACAAGGATCTCGAGTCGAACCTCTATGTGGTTCCCTCCTCGGGCTATCACATGCGCTGCCCGGTCAAGACGCGCCTCGATGCGCTCTATGACGATGGCAAGTACGAGGAGATCGCGACGCCGGAAGTCCCGGCCGATCCGCTGAAGTTCCGCGACGTGAAGCGCTATACAGATCGCCTGAAGGAATATCGCGCCAAGACCGGCAATCCCGACGCGGTGAAGGTGACCGCCGGCAAGCTGGAAGACCTGCCGGTCGTTGTTGCTGTGCAGGATTTCGACTTCATGGGCGGGTCGCTCGGCATGGCAGCGGGTGAAGCAATCATCACCGGCATGATGGAAGCCGTGCGTCGCAAGACACCCTTCATCATCTTCACGGCCTCCGGTGGCGCACGCATGCAGGAGGGCATGTTCTCCCTCATGCAGATGCCGCGCACGACAGTGGCTGTCCAGCGGCTGCGCGCCGCAAGGCTCCCCTATATCGTGGTGCTGACCAATCCCACGACCGGTGGCGTGACCGCCTCCTACGCCATGCTCGGTGACATCCATATTTCCGAGCCTGGCGCAGTCATCGGCTTTGCCGGTGCGCGCGTCATCGAGCAGACCATTCGCGAGCGCCTCCCCGAGGGCTTCCAGCGCGCCGAATATCTGCGCGACCACGGCATGGTCGACATGGTCGTGCCGCGGACCGAGTTGCGGTCCACCCTGGCGCGGCTCTGCGCGCTGCTGACCAACGCCCCGCCGCGCCCGGACAAGGCTGCGTGACGTCTGCGGTGACGCCGGAGGCATCCGACGTGGTGCTGGCCCGTCTCATGGGCCTGCATCCCAAGAAGATCGATCTGTCGCTTGGCCGCATCGAGGCCCTGCTCGAAAAGCTCGGGCATCCGCAGAAGCGCTTGCCCCCCGTCATCCACGTGGCTGGCACCAATGGCAAGGGTTCCACGGTCGCCTTCATGCGTGCCGTGCTGGAAGCCGCCGGCAAGCGCGTCCATGTCTACACATCGCCCCATCTGGTGCGCTTTCATGAGCGCATCCGGCTTGCAGGCTCGCTGGTGAGCGAGACGCAACTGGTCGATGCCCTGACGCGCTGCGAACAGGCCAATGCGGGCGCGCAGATCACCTTCTTCGAGATTACCACGGCGGCAGCATTGCTGCTCTACAGCGAGCATCCTGCCGATGTGCTCCTGCTCGAGGTGGGCCTTGGGGGCCGCTTTGACACGACCAATGTGGTGGAGCGCCCGGCGGTCTGCGTCATCACCCCGATCTCCATGGATCACATCGATTTCCTCGGCGACACGCTGGCCAAGATCGCGGGCGAGAAGGCTGGCATCATCAAGCGCGGCGTGCCGGTCATCAGCGCCGCGCAGGAGGAGGATGCCCGACAGGTGCTGGAACATCAGGCTGCCCGCGCCCGCACGTCGATCCGGTTCGGCGGGCAGGATTTCGGCAGCCGCGACGAGCGCGGGCATCTCGTCTTCGAGGACGAGAACGGATTGCTCGACCTGCCGCTGCCCCGCCTCGCCGGACGTCATCAGATCCAGAATGCCGGGACCGCCATTGCAGCTCTGCGCTGCTTCGATCCGACCCTGCCGAGCGCTGCCTACGAGCGGGGCATGGTGAGCGTCGACTGGCCTGCACGCCTGCAACGGCTGACCCGCGGCGCGCTGGTCGCGGGCCTTCCGGCGGGTGCCGAACTCTGGCTCGACGGAGGGCATAATCCGGCAGGCGGCAGGGCCCTGGCCGAGGCCATGGCCGATCTTGAAGAGCGCCATGACAGCCCGCTG
>CAISZN010000694.1 GCA_903889985.1 uncultured Hyphomicrobiales bacterium
ATCTCTTCCCCCGCCCGGCCAAAGATCATTGGATCGCCACCCTTCAGGCGTACCACCCGCCGACCCTGTCGGGCCAGATCGACCAGCATGGCCGTAATGTCCTCCTGGGTGCAGGAGGGCTTGTAGCCTCGCTTGCCGACGGCGATCTTGCGCGCTTCCCGCCTTGCAAGCGCCAGGGTGCCGGGCAGGACCAGGTCGTCGTAAAGGACGTCATCGGCGGACTGCAGGGCCCGGACCGCCTTGAGCGTCAGGAGTTCGGGATCGCCCGGCCCTGCGCCAACGATCACCACACTGCCACTTCGCTCGCCGGTTTTCTCGTCTGAGGCGGCCGCAACAATGTAGTCGAAATCCTGCTCCTGGGGAGTGCGTTCCACCTCTTCGAATGCGAGGCGGGCAAACCGGTCCCAGAGACGCCGACGGCCGTGAAAATCGAGGCCGAGCCGGCTCACCCGTGGACGCCAGTCCTTGGCTGCCTGCGCCCAGCGGCGCAGGCCCTCTGGCAGCAGGGTCTCGATGCGGGCCCGGATCGCCTGGCCAAGAACGGGAGCACCGCCGTCTGTAGAGATCGCCACAATGACGGGCGAACGCTCGACGATAGAGCCGAACTGGAAATCGCACCGGCCGGGCTCGTCGATCACATTGACGGGAACGCCTGCGGCGCGCGCCAGCGCATGGAAGCGGGAGGCCTCCGCCTCATCAGCAGGATCGCATAGGGCCAGGGCGGCGCCGGCGAGATCCTCCTGCGCGACCTCGCGGGCATGCCATTCCACCCTTGGGAAGTCTGACAGGAGTTCCTGAAGTCGCTCGCAAATCTCGCGCGCATAGACGTCAACCTGCGCTCCGGTCGCGGCCAGTAGCTCGACTTTCCACGCTGCCGGATCCCCGCCGCCGGCCACGACGACGCGCCGCCCGGCAAGGCGCCAGAAGACTGGCAGGGTCGCCAGAGACCCAATGCGGGCCGAGCGCGTTTTGTCAGGACGGCGGGAGTTCGGCGGCTTTTGTGACATCAGAGGCATTTAACGCGCAGAGCGCCCCCGGCCAACTCAATTCGCGGGCTCTCCGGGCATGAAATACGATCAATCAGGACGTGAGGCCTCGGCAACTAAACAGTCTTGATCATGCTCGAAGGCTGCTCAATTTGGGGGCTCCTTCGCGAGTGTCACTGCACCGCAACATTCATCGTCGGCAGATCTGCTCCGCATCCCTCTTTAGTCTAAAAGCGGAGATCCAGACGGCGTATTTCACGTCTTTTTGTTACCTTGCAGGTGTGCACATCAATCGATACGAGATGCAGACCTTGACACAAAGTGGTCGACTGCTTTGGTAAAAGGAAGGGCGCGAGGGCTAACCGAAGCGTCTCTCAAAAAGTGGAATAGTGGAGGAGAGCAACTGATGGTTCGCAGCGCACTCATCGCAGTCTTTATGGCCGGAACAGCCCTCTCGGGTCAGGCTCTCGCCCAGGAAATCAAGATCGGCCTCAGCGGCCCCTTCACCGGTGGCTCGTCCTCCATGGGCGTCAGCATGCGTGACGGCGTGAAGCTCGCGGTCTCCGAGATCAACAAGGCCGGCGGTGTTCTCGGCAAGCAGCTTAAACTCATTGAACGCGACGACGAGGCAAAGAACGAACTTGGCGTCCAGATCGCCCAGGAGCTGATCAACAAGGAACAGGTGGTCGCGACCCTTGGCTTCATCAACACAGGCGTCGCCCAGGCAGCCCAGCGCTTCTATCAGGAAGCTGAAATTCCGGTGCTCAACAATGTCGCCACCGGCTCGATCCTGACGAAGCAGTGGCCCGACCAGAAGGTCAACTACGTCTTCCGTACCGCAGCCAATGACACGATCCAGAGCTCCATGATCGCCGAAGAGGCTGTGAAGCGTCAGGGCTTCAAGAAGCCCGCAATCCTGGCCGATGCAACCAACTATGGGCAGCTCGGCCGCGAGGATCTCACCAACGCCCTCGCCAAGTATGACCTGAAGCCGGTTGCGGTCGAGAAGTTTAACATTGGCGACACGGACATGACCGCGCAGGTCCTAAAGGCCAAGGAAGCCGGCGCCGACGTGATCCTGACCTATGCAATCGGGCCGGAGCTCGCGCAGATTGCCAACTCAATGGCTAAACTTGGCTGGAAGGTTCCGATGATCGGCTCATGGACCCTGTCCATGGCGAGCTTCATCGACACGTCGGGGGCCAATGGTGACGGGGCAATGATGCCGCAGACCTTCATCGAAGCGCCGACGACCGAGAAGCGGAAGGCCTTCATCGAAGCCTATCACAAGGCCTATGGCGGCGACCGCATGCCTTCGCCGGTGTCGGCCGCGCAGGGCTATGACTCCGCCTATCTGCTCGCCGCTGCCATCACCCAGGCAAAGTCCACTGACGGCAAGAAGATCAAGGAAGCTCTGGAAAATCTCCAGACCAAGATCGAGGGCGTGGTCACCGTCTACGACAAGCCCTATTCGGCGACGGACCACGAGGCGATCAGCTACAACATTCCCGTGTTCGGCCTCGTCAAAGGCGGACGCGTTGTTCCTGCCCACCCGGAAGATGTGGCCGGTGACAAGGCTGTCCGCGTGAAGCCCAAATCCTGATCTCAATCACGGATTGAAGTTGCAGAGCCCCTCCCCTCACCGGGGAGGGGTTTTCGCCCTCGAAGCGGATCGTCTCTATGAATATCCTTGCCCAACTCGTGGTCAGCGGCATCACGGTCGGAATGATTTATGGTGTGATTGCCTTCGGCTATCAGCTCACCTTTGCGACCTCGAAGACATTGAATTTCGGACAGGGTGAAGCGCTCATGCTGGGCGCGCTGGTCGGGCTTACGACCATCAATTTCCTGATCGGCCATTCGCTTGGAACATTCTGGGCCTATCTGCTGATGCTGCCCGTCGTTCTGGCCTTCGGCCTTCTGCAGGGTGCGGTCGTTGAATTTCTCGGGGTGCGCCAGGCCATCCGGACAAAGTCCGAAGCAGGATGGATCATGGCGACCATCGCGCTTGGCATTATCTTCAAGAACCTCGCCGAAAATATCTGGGGCCGCGATGCGCTGCGCTTTCCCTCGCCGCTTCCGGAAGCGGCGCTGAGCATCGGAGCTGTCCGGATCCAGCCCATGGAGATCGCCATCGTTGTGGGCGCCATCGGTCTGATGATCGCAGTCGAAATCTTCAATCGCTATTCCATCTACGGCAAGGCCGTGGTTGCCACGGCCAATGACCGCGACGCTGCCGGCCTGATGGGCATCGATACCAAGCTCGTCATCACCTTCTCCTATGGCCTGTCCTCCATGGCTGCCGCCTTTGCAGGTGTGCTCGTTGCGCCAGTCACCCTGACAGGCGCGACCATGGGCGCCGTGCTTGGCCTCAAGGCTTTCGCCGTCGCGATCATCGGCGGCCTGTCGAGCGGTGTTGGCGTCGTCGTTGGCGGGCTCATCCTTGGCATCACCGAGAACCTGACGGGCTATTACATCTCAACCGGCTACAAGGATGTGCCGGGCCTCCTGCTGCTGCTTCTGGTCCTGTCGCTCAAGCCCTCGGGCCTGTTTGGCACCGCCGCGATCAAGAAGGTCTGATCATGGCCCGGAAATATCTCACGCCCCTGGTTGCGCTGGTTGCGATCCTCGTCTGCCCCTTCTTCATCACCAGCCCCTACTACCTGCATCTGATCGTGACAGTGGCCATCTTCTCCATCGTCACGCTCGGCCTCGACATCGTCTTTGGCTATACGGGCGAAGTCTCGATCGGCCATGCGGCGCTGTTTGGCATCGGCGCCTATGTGGCTGGCTGCCTGTTCATCCATTTCAACCTGGGCTTCTGGCCTTCGCTGCTGCTGGCGCCCATCGTGGCGGGCCTGTTTGGTATTGCGCTCGCACTTCCCGCCCTGCGCGTCACCGGCCCCTATCTCGCCATGGTGACACTGGCCTTCGGCACCATCGTACAGATCCTGATCAATGAAATGACGGATCTGGGCCCCTGGCTGCACAATCTCAACCTCACGCGCGGACCGCTCGGCATTACGCTCTCGACGCCGGTCTTCTTCGACTGGCGCGACTGGAGCGATACCTTCTCGATCTTCGAGATGAATGCCAAGCGCATGCGCGAAGTGCAGTATTTCTACGTGGTCGCACTGTTCCTGTGCCTCACCATCGTGGTCATCAACCGCATTCTGGCGTCGCGTCTCGGGCGCGCCTTCGAGGCCCTGCGCGACAGTCCCATAGCCTCTGACTGCATGGGTGTGAGCGTCTATCGCCACAAGGTTCTGGCCTTCGCGCTCAGCGCCGCTTTCGCAGGTCTGGCCGGGTCTCTCTTTGCCTATTCGGAGCAATATATCGCGCCGAACAATTTCAGCTTCGACCTGTCGATCCAGTTCCTGCTTGCGGTCACCATGGGCGGGCGCAAATCGCGACTTGGGCCGATCATTGGCGCCGCGATTGTTGTCTACCTGCCCAACCTGCTGGCGGACATCGACCTGTTCCGCAATGTGGCGCTGGGCATTGCCATCGTGGCTGTTCTGTCGGGCGGCTATGTGATGCTTTACAAGCGGGAGGAGCGCGCGCGCACGGTCGTCCCCGTCGCGCTGTGCATCGCCTTCTGGGTCTTTTCGGTGCTGCTTGAAAAAATCACGGACTTCAAGCTCACCGTCTTCGGCGTGATGATCCTCTTCGTGGTCTATTATCTGCCCGATGGGATCGTCGGGTTCCTGAAGTCGCTGATTGCGACGGTTCGGCCGAACTGGGTGCGCACCCATGCGGTCATCCATGCGGAGGGGGAAGCAGGCCATGCGCTTGTTCGTGGCCAATCCGATGTCGCGGTTGGCGAACCGATCCTGATGGTTGATCAGGTGATCATGCAGTTCGGGGGATTGCGCGCCATCGACCAGGTGGAGCTGTGCGTGCGCCGTGGGACAATCCATGGGCTCATCGGCCCGAACGGCTCCGGCAAATCGACCATGATGAATGTGCTGACCGGCATCTATGTGCCCACGTCCGGCGACATCCGCCTCGAGGGCCAGAGCATCAAGGGCCTGAATTCCCCTGAGATCGCCGCGCGCGGCATCGCCCGCACCTTCCAGAACGTGCAGCTGTTCGGCGAACTGACACTCATCGAAAACGTGCTTGTCGGACTGCATCATACCTATGGATCGACAGTCGCCGACATCGCAATCGCGACACCGCGCGCGCGACGTGACGAAGCTCAGGCACGCGAACGCGCGGCGAGCATCCTGGCCTTCGTGGGCCTGAGCGCGCTGGCCAATGAGGAAGCGCGCAACCTGCCCTATGGTAAGCAGCGCCTGCTTGAGATCGGACGTGCGCTGGCGCTCGATCCAAAACTGCTGCTTCTGGATGAACCCGCGGCTGGGCTAACAGCGCCTGATATCCGTGAACTCGTGCAGATCATCCGCAAGATCCGTGACAGCGGCATCACGGTGATCCTCATCGAGCACCACATGGATGTCGTCATGTCGGTCTGCGATACGGTGAGCGTGCTCGATTTCGGCCACAAGATTGCCGAAGGCAAGCCTGCACAGGTGCAGGCTGATCCGCGCGTCATCGAAGCCTATCTTGGCGGCGCTGCCGCAACCGCAGCCTGAGGGGCCAACCATGCTGACCGTCGAAAATCTCGTCGCTGGCTATGGCAAGGTGCAGGTGCTGCATGGCATCTCGCTGGAAGTGCAAAAGGGCCAGCTCGTCACGCTCATCGGCTCGAACGGAGCCGGCAAAACCACCACGCTGAGAACCATCTCCGGCATGGTTTCTCCCATCTCGGGCACCGTGAAGCTCGCGGATCAGGTCATCACCGGCGAGCCTGCCTATCGGATCACCCGGCGCGGCATGGCCCATTCACCGGAAGGGCGTCGTGTCTTCCCCGCCCTGAGCGTGGAGGACAATCTGCAACTTGGAGCCTTCACCCGCTTCACCGGCAGCCGCCCGAAGGGAGATACTGCTGCAGACCTAGAGCGGATGCTTGATCTTTTCCCCCGCCTGCGCGAACGGCGACAGCAGCTTGCCGGCACGCTGTCTGGCGGCGAACAGCAGATGCTCGCCATGGCCCGCGCCCTGATGCTCAATCCGGAGGTCCTTCTGCTCGACGAGCCCTCCATGGGCCTTGCCCCGAAGCTCGTGGAGGAGGTGTTCCAGATCATCTCCCGGCTCAAGGAGAGCCGTATCACCATGCTTCTCGTGGAGCAGTTCGCCGCAGCGGCACTGGACGTCGCCGACTATGGATATGTGCTGGAGAATGGCCGCATCTCGAGTTCGGGCCCGGCTGCGCAACTGCGCAATGATCCCGCGGTGCGTGCGGCCTATCTCGGCACTGCGCACTGAGGCGGGGACCGCGAGCCTCCGGCTTGCAGCGCGGCGGGAGCCGCACGGTCCAGGGCTAATCGTATCGGATATATAGGGTCGCTGCGTCCTGCGGCGTGCCTTCCAGCGCGCTGCCGGCAGCGGGACGCCACTGCACCCATGCCTCGATCCGTTCGGCCAGTTCGAAATCGCGTTCCGTAATGCCTCCTGCATCATGGGTCTCAAGGCGGACCTCGACGGCAGGATAGGTCGCTACGATTTCGGGATGGTGCCACGCTGCTTCGGCAAGATGGCCGATGGCATTGGTGACCATCAGGGTGCCCTTCCAGCCGCCCGTGCGGTAGGTGCGTTTCAGGAAGCGCCCGTCATAGATCCAGTGCTGGAGCGTGCCGACGAGGCGGGCGTTGATCGCCGCCTCGTCGAGAGCCTTGAGTGGAACGATCGCCACCGATCAGACGCCGCTGCCGTCTGCCTTGATGCCCTTGAGATAGGCAATGACATCATCAAGCTGCTTGTCGCGAGCAATGCCCGGGAAGACCATCTTGGTGCCCGGAACCTTGGCGCGTGGGTTCTTGAGATATTCACGCAGGGTGGCTTCGTCCCAGGTGAGACCGGAGCCCTTATTGGCGTCGGAATAGTTGTAACCCTCGTAAGAGCCTGCCTTGCGTTCAAAGACGCCATTCAGGACGGGGCCCACAGAGTTCTTGGCTTCTGGGCCGACCTGATGGCAGGCGCGGCACTGGTTGAAGACGGTCTTGCCAGCAGCCGGGTCACCGTCGTCGGCCATGGCCGGGACGATCGAGATGAAAGACACGGCGGCAAAGGCCGCAACAGCAAACTTCAGCTTCATAGGTGTTTCCTTGCTTGGGCGCATAACTTGGCGCAAAGTTCCCGCGCCCCGAGGGATGAAGGCACCTTGCGGGCGCGGACAATATCTAACGCGCGCAGCACGAACAACAAGTCAAAGCTGCCCCGGGGAGGAAACGAATTGAGGCGAATTGCCCCGGTCTGGGCAACCCTCCTGGGGTTGCTTGCGATGCTGGCTCCGGCTTCGGCTCAGGATCGCCTGCGGATTGTCGCCCAGAGGACCGGCACTTTCGGATGGGAACTTGAAGTCATCCGCCACGCCGGACTGGACAAGGCCGCTGGCCTGCAGCTCGATATTGTGGAGCTTGCGAGCCCAGAGGCCGGCAAAATTGCGCTCAAGGGCGGCTCCGCAGACCTGATTGTCGCAGATCTCATGTGGGTTGCCCGCGAGCGTGGGCTCGGCGGCAGCTTGACCTTCCATCCCTATACGAGCGCGATAGGCGCGGTGATGGTAAAGGCCAATTCCCCCATCCACGCGCTCACAGACCTTGTCGGCCGCAAGCTCGGAATCGCCGGTGGCCCATTGGACAAGAGCTGGCTGCTGCTGCAGGCCCATGCCCGCCGGCAGGGCATGGACCTCGCCAAGTCAGCACAAGTCCTTTATGGAGCACCGCAATTGCTCGCTGCCAAGGCCGAGCAGGGCGAGCTCGATGCAGTCCTGAACTACTGGAATCTCAGCGCCGATCTGGAAGCCCAGGGCTTCCGCCGCTTCATTGACATGGCCGACGTGGAAAGGGCTCTGGGCGCGCAGGCCCCCATCGCCATGGTCGGCTATGCCTTTGACGAGACCTACGCCGCCCGAAACGGCGAGCTGCTTCGCCGCTTCTTCGACGTGAGCCAGACGGCCCGCCTGCTGCTCGCCGGCGAGGCCTCGGAATGGACGCGCCTGGCTGAGCGCATCGGCACCAAGGATCCCCAGCGCCTTGCCATCCTGCGCCAGCGCTATGGCGAGGGCATTCCCCGCCGGCCTGTCGTGGCCGAGGAGGCGGATGCCGCGGTCCTGTTCGACGTTCTGGCCCAGACTGGAGGCACAGACCTCACCGGGCCGGCAAAGACCCTTCCCGTCGGGACCTATTGGACAGCCGGAGCGGGCCATTGATCATCCGCCTCGTCTCGCTGGGTCTGTTTGTCATGGTTTGGGCCTTTGCCTCCACACTGGCTGGACCACGCATGCTGCCCTCCCCTGCCATCGTGCTGGACACATTGGTGAGCGAGGCCCGGACCGGGGTGCTGTTCCTCCATCTGGGCGCGACCCTCGCCCGCGTCGTCGCCTCCTTCGTCATCGCCATGGTGCTCGGGTGCGCGCTTGGCCTTCTGATGGGCCGCTCACGGCTGGCCGACCGGCTCACGGACCCTTGGCTCGTGGTGCTGCTCAACCTTCCTGCACTCGTCATCATCGTGCTGGCCTATATCTGGGCAGGACTCACCGAGACGGCAGCCATAGCTGCTGTTGCCCTCAACAAGCTGCCCAATGCGACTGTCACCCTGCGCGAGGGTGCGCGCGCCCTCGACCGGCAGCTCGATGAAATGGCGCAGGTGTTCCAGATGACGTTCTGGACGCGGCTGCGCCATGTGATCGTGCCGCAGCTCGGCCCCTATGTGGCGGTCGCCTCACGCTCAGGACTTTCGCTGGTGTGGAAAATCGTGCTCATTGTTGAATTGCTGGGGCGGCCCAATGGCGTCGGCTTCGAGATCGGCACCGCCTTCCAGCTGTTCGACGTGACGCGAATCCTCGCCTATGCTCTCGCCTTCGTGGCCGTCATGCTGATGGTCGAAATGTGTCTGGTGCAGCCGTTTGAACGATATGTCACGCGCTGGCGTCCGCGCCCGGCTTGAAATTTCCATCACGGACAAATCTTTCCGGAACGCCGCCGGGGAGCGTGTCGAGATCCTGAAAGGTCTCGCGCTGAACCTCGATGTGGGCGAAGTCGGCGCCATCGTGGGGCCATCAGGTTGCGGCAAGACCACGCTGCTGCGCATCGTCGCGGGCCTTGATGCGGATTACACCGGGAGCGTTCATCTGCCCGCCCACGGGAGGCTCGGCATGGTGTTCCAGGAGCCGCGCCTGCTGCCCTGGCGCAGCGTGCGCGACAACATCACACTGGCCGCCCCGCATGCTTCTGCAGATGAAGTTGCAGCGCTCTTCGAGATGCTCGGCCTTGCACAACATGCGGATCACTATCCCGGCGAACTGTCGGGCGGGCTGGCGCGGCGCGTGGCGCTGGCCCGCGCCTTTGCGGTGCAGCCCGACCTGCTGGTGCTCGATGAACCCTTCGTGTCGCTCGATGCTGCGCTTGCTGCGCGCCTGCGTGATGAGCTGGCCGAGATGGTGACGCTGCGCCCGGTCACCACCCTGCTCGTGACGCACGATGTGGACGAGGCCCTGCGACTGGCGGACCGCGTGTTTCTGCTGTCGACGCGCCCGGCCACAGTCCTATCCGAACTACGCATTCCCAATCCGCGCCAGCCCATGGGCGCTCAGGAGCGCGCAGATTTTCGGACGCGCATCGCCACCGAACTTGAGCGCCCCACCGGATGAACGAACCTGCAGCCCAAGCCGCGATGGATGCGGCACGACAGGTTCTCTCACGCACCTTCGGCTTTCAGGATTTCCGCCCAGGACAGGCGGAGATACTGCATTCTGTGCTCAGCGGCGAGAATGTGCTGGCCGTCATGCCCACCGGCAGCGGCAAGTCGCTCTGCTACCAGCTGCCTGCCATCCTGCGTGAGGGGCTGACCGTTGTCGTATCACCTCTCATCGCCCTCATGCGCGATCAGGTCATGCAGCTGCAGGCGCTGGGTGTCGCTGCAGGCTCGCTCAATTCCAACAATGGGCCGGGCGAGAATCGTCGCGTTGAGCGCGCCATCGAGGAGGGGAAGCTCAGGATCGTCTATGTGGCGCCCGAGCGGTTTGGCGTGCCCGGCGTCGTCGACCTGCTGCGTCGGGGCCACGTGCGCCTGCTCGCCGTGGACGAGGCCCATTGCATCTCCCAGTGGGGCCACGATTTCCGGCCCGAGTATCTGATGCTGCGCGACGTGGTGGAGGCACTTGGGCAGGTGCAGACCATTGCCGTCACAGCGACGGCCGATGCGCCCACACGTGCGGACGTCATCCGCAAGCTTTTTGCCCGCGAGCCGCAGACCTTCGTGCGCTCCTTCGACCGGCCCAACCTGCATCTGGCCATGGTGCGCAAGGCGCGCGCGCCCAAGCAGATTGCCAGCTTCGTGGAGGCCCATCGCGGCGAGACGGGCATCGTCTATTGCAACTCGCGCAAGCGCACCGAGAAGATGGCGGAGATGCTGTCCCAGCTCGGTCATCGCGCCATTGCCTATCATGCCGGACTCGAGCCCGAATTGCGCAGCGCCCATCAGGATGAGTTTGTGCAGACCGATGGCGTCGTGGTCTGCGCGACCATCGCCTTCGGCATGGGGATCGACAAGCCGGACGTGCGCTATGTCTGCCATGCGGACATGCCCCAGACCATCGAGTCCTACTATCAGGAGATCGGCCGCGCCGGCCGCGATGGACTGCCCGCAGACACGCTCACCCTCTGGGGCGAGGAGGACATCACCCTGCGCCGCCGCCAGATTGCCGACAGCGACCTGCCGCGCGACCGGCGCACGGTTGCGCTGCGCAAGCTCGATGCGCTGGTGGCCCTGTGCGAGGCGCCGGGCTGCCGCCGCCAGGCGCTTCTGCGGGCCTTTGGCGAAGAGTCGAAGCCCTGCGGCAATTGCGATGGCTGCGCCAGCCGGCACCGGCTCTACAGCGGCAAGATCGAGGCACAGAAGGTCATGTCGGCCATCCTGCGCACCTCCGGTCGCTTCTTTGCCCGCCATGTGGCCAAGATCCTCACCGGCGAGCTGACCGAGGAGATCCGCCACCACGCCCATGACCAGCTGAAGACCTTCGGGGCCGGGCGCGACCGGAGCGAGGCGGAATGGCGCTCCATCTTCCGCCAGCTGCAGGCGACCGACCTCATCGCCCAGGACGCCGAAGACCACGACCGCTGGATCGTCACCGAAAGCGGCCGAAAGGTCCTGCGGGGCGAGGAGGACCTGCAACTGCGCCCTCTGCCGGGCCGCGAGGAGCGCATGGAGGCCCCAAAGGCAAGGTTGGGTGAAGACCTGACCACCAAGGAGCAGCAGATCTTTGCCGCCCTGAAGGCCCTGCGCCGGGACCTCGCCCGCGAGGAACACAAGCCAGCCTATGTGATCGCCCCCGACCGGACCCTGATGGAACTGGCAACCCATCGGCCGCGCAACCTTGAGGAAATGGCCGAGATCCATGGCATCGGCGAGGCCAAGCTCGCGCGCTATGGGCAGGTGTTTCTGGAGGTGATCCTCGGGCATGAGCGATAGGCCTACGAACCGGTTGCCCCCGCTGCCCGTATCGCGCATGTAGCGACCCTAGCGATCAATCGAGGATGGAATGTCGGCTCAGCCGCAGCAGCAAGACCAGGCGCTCACACGCCAGCAGATCAGGCCCATCCTGATCGGGCTCATGGTGGCCATGTTTCCCGGCGCACTGGACAGCACGATCATGGGCCCTGCCATGCCCACCATCGGGCGCGAGCTGGGGGACGTGGCGAACCTGCCGTGGATCGTGACCGCCTATCTGCTGGTCTCCACAGCCGCGACGCCGCTCTATGGCAAGCTGAGCGATATCCACGGGCGGCGCATCATGCTGCTCATCGCCATCGCCACCTTCGCTCTGGGCTCGGTGGCCTGCGCGCTGGCGCCCACCATGATCACGCTGGCGCTCGCCCGCGCCCTGCAGGCGGTGGGTGGCGGCGGGCTGGTGTCACTGGCCATGACCATCGTGGGCGACATCGTCCCCCCGCGCGAGCGCCCAAAATACCAGATCTACACCTCCATCATGTGGACCCTGTCGAGCCTGCTGGGGCCGATCCTGGGTGGCTATTTCGCCGAGCGCTGGCACTGGTCGGTGATCTTCTGGATCAACCTGCCCCTGTGCCTCGCCGCCTGGCTGATGACCGATAGCAAGCTGAAGAGGCTGCCGCGCCATGAGCGGCCCCACAAGCTCGACTTCATCGGTGCGGGCCTGCTGGTCGTCGGCTCCGTGCTGGTGCAGCTCGTCTTGAGCTGGGGAGGCACCCATTACCCATGGGGCTCGCCGGTGATCCTGGGCCTCGTGGCTGCGAGCGCGCTCTTCATCGCCCTGCTGGTGTGGCGGCTGCATGTGGCGGAGGAGCCACTGATCTCCTATTCGCTGCTCAGCAACAGCGTGGTCTTCTATGGCACCTGCGCAGTCGGCATGACCATGGCGATCTTCATCGGCCTCATGATCTATGTGCCGGTCTATTTCGAGACGATCCTGGGCATCAGCGCAACCTATTCAGGCCTCTCGCTGCTGCCACTGACCGTCTGCACGACCATCGGCGCGCTGATTGCCGGGCGCGGCATGGCGCGGCTCGACCGTTACAAGTTCATTCCGCTGACAGGCCTGCTGATTGGTGCGGCCGCCCTGCTGCCCATGTTCTTCTGGCCGATGGGCCTGTCCATCGTCACCATCGAGATCCTGCTCGGCATCGTGGCGACGGGCATCGGCGCCGTGTTTCCGGTCACCACCGTTTCCGTGCAGAATTCTGTCGGCAAACATGAACTGGGAACCGCCACCGCGCTCATCACCTTCCTGCGCAATCTGGGCGCGGCTGGCGGCGTGGCCATCTTCGGCACCATTGTCCTGTCAGGCTCAGGTGCCTCGCCGGAACTGGGCAAGGTGAGCGTGGCGCTGGGCGGCGCGGATTATGCCGATCATTTCCGCTGGATCTTTCTGGTGGGGGCGATTGGCTTCTTCATCGCCTTCCTCATCCTGCTGAAAATGGAAGAGCGGCCGCTGGCCGCCAGATTGCAGACGCGCGGGTTCAAATAAGAAACGCAACGCTCTCAAATTCAGAGAAATTAACCATACTCCAAGTGAGTAACAGAATTAGATTTCAAATCCTTAATATTTGTTTACCCTAATAATTAGTAAATGCGGCGTAACCCACCGAGGCCAAGATGGTGGAAGTATTCGATCGCGACGAGAGGCCTTCGCGCCTCCTCGGACGCGCGACCCATGTGCGTCAATCGCGCGACACCAGTCATGCCGGCACGCAGCGCGGGCCAGTCATCGACCTGCCAGCGACGCGGGACCTTGGCCGCTATGAAGAACTCGACCTGACCTATGATGCCTCGCAAAGGGCCCTGTGGTGCTTCATGCGCCCGAAAGGCCCGCCGAGCTTCACATTCGGCATGCTGCGCGAGATCCGCTCGGTCCACGCGATGATCAACAAGATGAATACGGAACGCATCAATGGCGAGCCCCCGCCGGTGCGCTTCTATGTGGGTGGCTCGAACCTGCCCGGCATCTTCAACCTTGGCGGCGATCTCAATTTCTTCATCGAGAAGATTCGCATTCAGGATCGCGATGGCCTGCGCGCCTATGCATATCGCTGCGTCGAGACGATCTACCATAATGGCTATGGATTCGACACACCGGTTGTCTCCATCGGTGTCCTCGAAGGAGATGCGCTGGGGGGCGGCTTTGAAGGCGCCATGAGCTTCAACGTGCTCGTGGCGGAGCGTGGCGTGAAGCTTGGCACGCCGGAAGTGCTGTTCAACCTCTTC
>CAISZN010000695.1 GCA_903889985.1 uncultured Hyphomicrobiales bacterium
CTCGAACCGCAAGACCCGCACCCGGTTCCTCCCGAACCTGTGCAACGTCACGCTGATCTCCGATGCGCTGAACCGCTCCGTGCGCCTGCGTGTTGCCGCCGCTGCCCTGCGCACGGTCGAGCATCGCGGTGGCCTCGATGCCTTCCTGCTGAAGGCATCGGACGCTGATCTTTCCCAGGACGCTCTCGTCCTGAAGCGTGAGATCGTCAAGAAGCAGGCCGTTGCGGTCTGATTTCATCGTCGTTTCGATGAGTTTTGAAGCGCGGCTCTGGCCGCGCTTTTTGCGTTTGTCGAAGAAGCTGCGCTTCAGAAGGCGATCGGCGTCTTGGTGGTCAGTGTGTCCGCCGTCATGAACTGGGCGCGGGCGAGCGTTGCGAAGCGGCCATTACGGGCCACCAGTTCATCGAAACTGCCGCTCTCCACGATCGCTCCCCGATCGAACACGAGGATGCGATCCGCATTGCGGATCGTCGACAGGCGATGGGCGATGACAAAGGTCGTCCGCCCTTTGGTCGCTGCCTCGATGGCCGCCTGCAACTGACGCTCGGTCGTCGCATCAAGCGCGCTCGTGGCCTCGTCGAAGATGAGGATGGGCGGATCCTTGAGAAGGGCACGGGCAATGGAAATGCGCTGGCGCTCGCCGCCTGACAGCGACCGGCCACGCTCGCCCACCACCGTTTGCAGACCATCAGATTGATTGGAGACAAACTCCTTCGCCTGCGCGCGTTCGAGCGCCACGTCGATTTCGGCCATGGTCGCGTCGGCCTTGCCGACCCGCAGGTTCTCCTCGATGGAGCGGGCAAAGAGCATTGGCTCCTGAAACACGACGCCGATGTTGTGGCGCAGGGAAACAAGCGTCATGTCGCGCAGGTCGATACCATCGATGGTGATGCGCCCCCCGGTCGGATCGAACACGCGATGCAGCAGGCCGAGTGTCGTCGATTTGCCCGATCCGGTAGACCCAACCAGTGCGATGGTCTGGCCGGGCTCGACCTCGAAGCTGACGTCATTCACCGCCGGACGCTTGCCGTCGTAGGAGAAGGTAACGTCCTCGAAGGCGACCCGGCCGGTGAGGCGGGCGACATCCTTTGCGCCGGGCCGGTCCTCGACCGTGGGGCGGGTGTCGAGGACCTCGAAGAAGTCCTGCAGTTTTGGCAGGATCAGCATGATCCAGTTGATGAAGCCCACCACCTGCTCGAGCCTGCCGATCAGCATGGTGGCGAAATTCATGAAGGTGACGATCTCGCCAATCGTGGCGAGGCCGTTGAGATGCAGCGACGTGCCCAGGATGAAGATCGACACCAGCGTCAGGGTGGCCGAAGCGCGGGTGGCCACGGCTGCGAGTGCCCACCAGGACAGCACGGGCAGCTGGGCATTGAGCAGCGCCGTCGTCACCTGACGCAGCGCGCGTGATTCAGCCTCGACGCGGGTAAAGCTCTGGATGACGGCGATATTGCCAAGTGCGTCAGAGGCGCGTTCGGCGAGGTCGGTTGCATAGCGTTCGACCTCGCTCTGCAGGCCCTCCGTCCGGCGCATGACGAAGGCGGTCATGGCACCAAAGATGATCACCATGACCATCAGCAGGCAGGCCAGTCGCCAGTTCACGAAGAGCGACAGGGGCAGCAGGATGAACAGGGCGACGAAGGACGCGCAGTTCTCACGGAAGAAGTTCAGCCAGACGCTGGCCATGTTGCCGGCACCATCGATCATGGTCTTCAGCAACCGGCCCGAATGGGTGGAGGTGTGGAAGCCCAGCGGCAGGTGCAGCACGTGCTCGAAATATTCGGCCATCATGGCCAGGCGCCGGCGGTGGGAGAGCCGGTCGGCGTGAAGCGCGACGAGGACGGCGGCCCCGATGGTGAAAAGGCCGAAGCCGACCCAGGTCCCGACCAGGGGGACCAGGTCCGCCCATTGTAGGGTGCGGGCCTGGGTCTGGGCGTTGGCCAACAGGTCGATGATACGTCCGAACAGGATCGGCTCGGCAAACTGGGCTGCCGCCAGGGCGATATTGGCCAGGACCAGAATGCCCGCCAGCGACGATTCAGGACCCAGCTGCCGCAGGACCCGAAGGTAGACCTTGAAGAATTGCATGAATGAAACCGTCCGCCCCCCGCGCAGCCCGCGGCGCGCGTCTTTCCTTCATAGAGGCTCCGGCGAAGGTCTCAAGTCTGATCCGGCCCTGCGTCCCGCATGGCGGGCACCCCGAACGGCTGGGACAATCCTAGGGAAACTGCTTGGTTTCGGCTTTCGGCCGGGCTAATTGTGGCAGCGCAACACAGGGAGCCGCCCGCTCATGAAAAAGGTTTTCCCAGACGCCCGCACGGCCCTCGCCGGGCTTATCAAGGATGGCATGACCATCATGTCCGGGGGCTTTGGCCTCTGCGGCATTCCCGAGACGCTGATCCTGGCGATCCGTGACTCCGGTGCGAAGGGTCTCACCGTCATCTCCAACAATGCCGGCGTCGATGGCATTGGCCTTGGCATCCTGCTCGAGACGCGACAGATCAAGAAGATGATCTCGTCCTATGTGGGTGAGAACAAGCTCTTTGCCCAGCAGTTCCTGGCTGGCGAGCTAGAGCTTGAATTCAATCCGCAGGGCACGCTTGCCGAGCGCATCCGCGCCGGCGGTGCCGGCATCCCGGCCTTCTTCACCAAGACCGGCTATGGCACGATCATTGGCGATGGCAAGGAAGTGCGCGAATTCGACGGCGAGAAATACATCATGGAGCGCGGCCTCGTTGCCGACATCTCCGTGGTGCATGCCTGGAAGGGCGATACGGAGGGCAACCTCGTCTATCGCAAGACCGCGCGCAATTTTAATCCGATGATGGCCACCGCCGGCAAGATCACCATCGCCGAGGTCGAGAACCTCGTCGAGCCGGGCACGATCGATCCCGACCACATCATCACGCCGGGCATCTACGTGCAGCGTATCGTGCATGTGCCCGCCGCCACCAAGCACATCGAACAGCGCACCACGCGCAAGCGCGCCTGAGGAGAGAGCCCATGGCCTGGACCCGTGAACAGATGGCAGCGCGCGCGGCCAAGGAACTGCGCGATGGATTCTATGTGAACCTCGGCATCGGCATTCCCACGCTGGTGTCGAACTTCATTCCCGAGGGCGTGAGCGTTCAGCTGCAGAGCGAGAACGGCATGCTTGGAATGGGTCCTTTCCCCTATGAAGGGGATGAGGACGCCGATCTCATCAATGCCGGCAAGCAGACCATCACCGAACTGCCGACGACGAGCTTCTTCTCGTCGGCGGATTCCTTCGCGATGATCCGCGGCGGTCATATCGACCTGTCCATCCTGGGCGCCATGCAGGTGGCAGAAAATGGCGACCTCGCCAACTGGATGATCCCGGGCAAGATGGTGAAGGGCATGGGCGGCGCCATGGATCTCGTGGCGGGCGTCAAGAAGGTCGTCGTGGTGATGGAGCACGTCGCCAAGGACGGGCCCAAGCTCCTGCATGCCTGCAACCTGCCGCTGACTGGCTCGGGTTGCGTCGACATGGTCATCACCGATCTCGGTGTCTTCACCATCGATCGCTATGGCAAGGATGGCATGACGCTCATCGAACTCGCCGATGGCGTGTCTCTCGATGAGATCAAGAGCAAGACGGAAGCGACCTACAAGGTTGCGCCGGGTCTCGCTTAAAGGTCATCAGCCGCGCCGATGGGGTCAATCCCGTTCGGCGCGGATCTCCCTGATCCTGCATCTCCGGTCAGGGGTTGTCGATCTTCAGGAAACTGCCCGCGACGAAGCCAATTGTCGCCATGAGCCCGAATCCGAGCATCGCGAGCGCTGCGAACTGCTTCACCCAGGGCTGGACCTGCTTCATGAACTCCACGCCCGACTGATCCGCATAGATGATCACCGCGCCGAATATGGCAAAGGCGGTGCTGCGAAAGCGGCTGTCATAGAGGCGCTGCGCGATGGCACGAATGTTCATAGAGCCCGGTCCTGTCGTTGCTTTCCTGCGAGCCTTGTGCGGTTCGCGCTGCAGTAGCAGATGACCTTCGCGTGAATGACGCTTGCGACGCAACAGGGCGCTGCCTAATGTGCCGCCGCCCGGAGACAGAATGCTGCCGACCCTTCCCGATTATGCCAGCCTGATGCAGGCCTTCCGATGGGCGATCCCCGATCGCTACAATATCGGGGTGGACGTCTGCGACCGCTGGGCAAGTGTCGATCCGCGGCGGCCCGCGATCATCGAGGATTTCTCCGATCGTGTGGCGGTGACGGATTTCGGCACCCTTCGCGCCCGCAGCAACCAGCTGGCCCATGCGCTTTTGCGGCTCGGGCTCGCGCGCGGAGATCGTGTCGCCATCCTGCTGCCGCCAGCCGCCGATGTCGTGGCAAGCCACATTGCAATCTACAAGCTTGGCGCAATTGCGCTGCCCCTCGCTTCAGTCTTTGGCGTTGACGCGCTGGACTATCGACTGAGGGATGCTGGCGTTCGCGCAGTTATCACCAATGCGGGCGGCGTTGCCAAGCTGGTCCAGATCCGCGCTCACCTGCCGGCGCTCGAGGTCGTCATCTCGACCGATGGAGCGGATGGATCGACGCTGGGTTTCGATGCGATTCTGGAAACCGCGAGCGCCGAGTTCGAGCCCGTGGCCACGGGCCCCGATGATCCGGCCATGATGATCTATACATCCGGCACGACGGGCCAGCCCAAGGGTGCGCTGCATGGCCATCGTGTCCTGCTCGGCCACCTGCCGGGCGTGCAGTTCCCGCACGAATTCTTTCCCCAGCCCGGCGATCTCGCCTGGACACCTGCTGACTGGGCATGGGCCGGCGGCCTGCTCAACATGCTGCTGCCGAGCCTGCATTTCGGTGTGGCCGTGGTGGCGAAGCGCTTCGAAGGATTCGATCCGGAAGCGGCCTACGAAATGATGGCACGGCTTGGCGTGCGCAATGCCTTCATCCCGCCGACTGCGCTGCGCATGATGCGCGCGGTCGCGCCGCCATCAGGTCGTCACAGCCTGCAGCTGCGTACACTGGTGTCGGCAGGTGAAGCGCTCGGCGCGGAGACCTATGCGTGGGGCCGCGAGGTTCTTGGCCTTGCCGTCAACGAGTCCTATGGCCAGACGGAATGCAATCTTGTTTTTGCTTCCTGCGCAGCCATTGGCGTGTCGCGTGCGGGCTCCATGGGAAAGGTGGTGCCGGGCCATGTGGCTGGCGTCATCCGCGCCGATGGCAGGCTCTGCGCGCCGGGCGAAACCGGGCAGATTGCGATCCGGCGGCCTGATCCCGTCATGTTCCTTGGCTACTGGAACCAGCCCGATGCGACGGCAAAGAAGTTTGTCGACGACTGGATGATCACCGGCGATCAGGCGCGCTGCGATGAAGATGGCTATGTCTTCTTCGTCGGGCGCGACGATGACATCATCACCTCATCAGGTTATCGCATCGGCCCCAGCGAGATCGAGGATTGCCTGTTGCGACATCCTGCAGTCGCTGTTGCGGCAGCGGTGGGAAAGCCCGATGCGCTGCGCACGGAGATCGTGAAGGCCTTCATTGTGCTGCGGCCCGGCGTGTCACCGTCCGATGAGCTTGTCAGCGATATTCAGACCTTCGTGCGCCAGCGTCTCTCGGCGCATGAATATCCGCGCGAGATCGCCTTCGTGCCGTCGCTGCCGCTGACGACGACGGGCAAGGTCATCCGCCGCCTGCTGCGCGAACAGGGCTGAGGCTCAGCGCACCTTGCCCATGGTGGTGTTGTAGATGCGCTTGATCGTGGCGCGCATCTGGCGACGGCGCTCCTCGCCATCGCTGGCGCGTTCGAAGGCCTTGGCACGATCCTTCGAGATCGAGATGGCGACGTCGGTCATCTCCAGCCGGTCGGGCCACAGGCGGTCGATCATCGGATGATCGGGAATCGCGCAGGAATCGGTCATGCGGATCGACATTTCCTGCAACTGCTTGCGGGTGAAGTCGCGCACGAACTGGGCACCCGGTGACAGGCTCGCGTGGTTCTCATCATAGGCGATCTTCCAGAGCCAGGACTGGTCCCTGCTCGACAGCACGATGCCCATGGCAACCGGCGAGCCATCGAGGTCGAGGGAGTCGATGCGGCAATTGCCGGCGCCAGCAAGTTCACGAGTCATGGTGCGCACGAAGGTCGCGACAGCCGGATCGCACAGGAGCGCTGTTCCGGCGCGGCCCTTCCAGCCGCCGGCTTCAAGGGCAAGGAAATATTCAACCGACTCGCGCACTTCCGCACGGGTGCTGGTGGAGCGATAGGTCAGGTCGCCGCGATCGGTCAGGCGGCGGCGCTGGCGGCGCATTTCCTTGAGCTTGCCACCCGTGTCGAAGAGCAGGCCCATATCACCGCTGCGCAGGACAGCGCGCTTGTGCGGATCGAAATGGCGCAGCTGCAGGCCATGCACGGCCGCTGTTTCCTGCAGCAGCGAGACGAAGGGGCCCCTGGCCGGGACCGCCGGAAACATCAGGCCGAGCACATTGGGATGCTCGCGGTCGAACCAGGCCCGCACCGTGTCGAGGACCTCGGCGCTGCGCAGGGAATCGATGAGCGGCGTGCCAAGCGCCACCAGGGGCGGGCACCAGCCGCGCGCGAAAGAGCCGAAGGCCCCACGCCGATGCTCCCACGCAAAGAGCCCAAGCTGCCGGGCATCTTCGTCGAGGGACTCGATGCGCATGAGCATGGGCTTGTCGCCCGGCAGGAAATGCTGGGCGGCGGTCATGGCGAAGGCGGGCTCAAGGAAGCCGTTCGGTTCGATGCTGCGGGTGATCAGGTCGAGCCACCGGGCCCATTCCGCCTTGGGGTTCGCGAAGGCCCCAATGTCGATCCGCATGGGATGCGTGATCGGAATACTGCGCAGCAGCCCCTCGAATTCGGGCGGGACTCCTGTTCTTTCCTCGGCAGCCCAATCAGGCGCTGGCGGGCGCCGGCGTCCGAAATGGAACGGAAAGAGCTGCACAACCATGAAAACCTCCGCCGGATTCGGGACTTTCTGTGTCGTTTCGGCACAAAAAGCCCGTCGTCCTTGTCTCTGAGACGGAAGTGTTCAAGAGGCGGGCCAGAGCCCGGTCAGAGGCGGATTTTTCCGCAGGTCAGGTCGCGAAACAGTCCAACGTCGATCCGCAGGAAGCTGCCATTGCGGGGGTCATGGAAGAACAGGGGGTCGTGCACGCGGCTCGGATCGAAGCCCTCTAGCACCAGCTCCAGCTTGCGGGTCTTGAAGGTCGAGGTGATGTCGAGATGGTCCTGGAAGCGCAGGAACAGGGGCCGGGCATAGTCGGGCAGGCGCGTCGCCAGAAAATTGTTGAAGGCTGCGAAATCGAAATCGGCCACGCTGTCGACCACCAGAGCGGCCATGCCTGCGCGGCCTTCCATATCCGCGACCTTCACCCCATAGACATTCACCTCGTGCATGCCCGGAAAGCCCGAAATGGTTTCGGCCACTTCCGTCGTCGAGACATTCTCGCTCTTCCAACGGAAAGTGTCGCCGATGCGGTCGACAAAATAGAAATAGTTCAGCGCATCCTTGCGCATGAGATCTCCGGAGCGGAACCAGGCATCGCCCGGTGCGAAGACATCGCGCATGATCTTCTTGTCCGAAGCTGCCTTGTCTGCATAACCCTCGAAGCGGGCCGCCGGCTTGTTGGGATCCTGCAGGATCTGGCCGATGGCCTCGCCCACTTCGTCTGGCGCGCATTCGATGCAACGCCCGTCTGGTCCGCGTACCGGCATTTCCGTCTCGACATCGAAGCGCACGACCTTCACGACAAAGCTGCGCTCCATCCATTTCGGCAGGCGACCGACAGCGCCGGGCTTTGAGTCGAAGTTGAAGAGCGTGATGTTGCCTTCGGTCGCCGCATAGAATTCGATGATGTGCCTGAGCCCGAAGCGGTCACGGAAGGCGACAAAAATATCGGGGCGCAGGCCGTTGCCGAAGCACAGGCGAATGCGATGCGCGCGGTCTGTTGGCGCAGGCGGCACTGCAAGCAGATAGCGACACAGTTCACCGATATACGCAAACATCGTGCAGTCATGGGCGATGATGTCGTTCCAGAACTCACGCGCCGAGAATTTCTCGCGGATATAACAGGAACCGCCGACCGCCAGCATGGCGCCGACAGCGCAGAGCCCCCCGACCGTGTGATACATCGGCAGGGTGATGTACATGCGATCAGATGCATTGGAACCGGTGATTCCGGCATATCCCAGAATGGCGAGCTGCACGCGATAGTGGTTGATGTTGGCTGCCTTCGGCATCCCCGTCGTGCCGGAGGTGAAGATGTAGAGGCAACGGTCGTTGATGGTCAGTGGCCCGCGCGCTTGGCCGGATGGATTGGCATCCGGAAATGTCGCGCGCTCCTGCCGCAACGATAACAGACCCGACGCGCCGGGCGGGATATCGCCCTCGACAAAGATCGGCAGGCTCGGGTCAAGGAAGGCGCGGGCCGACTCCAGCATGGGAAGCAGAGCCGCATCGACGATGATGAATTTCGCGCTGACGGTATTGATGCAATGAGCCAGCGATGTGCCGGGCAGGTTCGTATTGAGCAGAGCCGCCACGCCGCCGGCTTTCGCGATCCCCATCCAGATGGCGACGAATTCCGGCCGATTGGGCATGAGCAGCGCGACCGCATCTCCCCGCGTGATGCCCTGCGCCATGGCCCAATGGGCATATTGGTTCGCGCGGCCGTTCAGCTCCCGATAGGTCAGGACCTCCCGGTCCGACATGAGGGCGGGCCGATCGGCGAATTGGGCGGCAAGCCCCTCGATGAGTTCGCGCAGGGTGCGCTCGGGCGTGCGGGCGATGGGCTTTGTCCGCCGCAAGGCACGCAGCGCCCCTCGCAGATAGGCCCATTCGCTGGCGATCCGACCGAACAAGGACATCTTTCCCCCCAAGCGATCAGGATGCCGCAAGGTCTTCGCGCGTGATAGAGGACATAGATCGTATTTCGTCAATATGTGAACGATTGGCCGTGGATAGTGAACTGCGCTTCGAGATTCTGGACCTGAGGGGGCTGAAATGCCCCCTGCCTGCCCTGCGCGTGCGCCGGGCCCTTGCCGGATGTCCCCCCGGTAGCATGTTCCGGGTTCTGGCGACCGACCCCATGAGCATCATCGACATTCCCCACGAGGTGTCGCGGTCCGGTGCCGCCCTCCTGCAGCAGGATCACGTGGGCGAGGAGATTCACTTCAAGATCCGCGCGGCCGGCTGATCAGCCCAGAAGGCCGCCTGATGTGGGTGGTTTCAGCGGGTTTGCGGTGAGCGCTGCCGCGTCAGGCCGGTCGATTCCCGGTTCCCCCATGAAGGCCTTCCAGAGCCCATCGATGAAGGCTGGGTCCATGTCCTTCAGTATGAAGACGATGCGGGTGCGCCTGTCCGCATCGGGCCAGCCCTCGAGGCTCGTGGGCGGGTGGAAGACATGCTGAACGCCGTGAATGACCACGGGGCGCTCCGGATCGTCGTCGAGGCCGATGAGGCCTTTCACGCGCAGCAGGTTCGGGCCGTGGGCCTGCCGCAGCAGGTCGAGGAACAGGTCGAAGCCGCTCTTGGGCATCAGCCGTTCGCTGGTCAGAACATGGGCGCGGATGCGGGCGTCGTGCCGGTTGGGATCATGGGCATGCTGGTCGCGATGAGGCTCGTGGCCGTGACCGTGGTGATGGTGGTGGTCATGATCATGCCGGTGGTGATCGTGACCATGATCCTCATAGGCTTCCGCATTCAGCCAGCGGCGCACGTCCGGAATCTTGCTGTCAGGATTGTAGAGGCCGGCATCGAGCAGATGGGCCGCAGTTGCCTCCCCCTTCGCGGCGTCGAGCAGGTGCGCGCCCGGATTAAGCGCCTGCAGGCGGGTGCGCAGCGCGGCTTCGTTCGCAGCAGCCTCAGGCATGTCGGTCTTGGTGAGCACGATGCGATCGGCCACAGCAGCCTGCTTCACAGCCTCTTCATGGGCATCCAGCGTCGCTGCCCCATTCACCGCATCCACCACGGTGATGACACCATCCAGGCGGAAGCGCATCAGCAGGTAGGGGTGGTACATGATCGTGTGCAGCACGGGCGCCGGATCAGCGAGCCCCGTCGTCTCGATCAGCACCCGGCGGAAGGGCGTGATGCGGCCGTTGTCGCGCCGGCGCAGCAGGTCCTCCAGCGTCGAGATCAGGTCGCCGCGGATGGTGCAGCACAGGCAGCCTGAGGACATGAGAATCATGTCGCCGTCGGCCGCCTCGACCAGCAGGTGATCGAGGCCGATCTCGCCGAATTCGTTGATGATGACCACCGTATCGGCGAGATCGGGGTCCTTCAGGAGCCGGTTGAGCAGCGTCGTCTTGCCGGCTCCAAGGAAGCCGGTCAGCACGGACACGGGAATGGGTGGCGGCGGGCGGCGCGCCAGCGGCCCTTCAGCGGACATGGGCTATCATCCGGTC